>MUZZ01000148.1:1995-2813 GCA_003266075.1 Methanosphaera sp. rholeuAM74 | reverse complement strand
GTGATTTTTTTGCTTTGTAGGTGTTCTTGGAATTTGTCGGACATTTCCTGGTCGAATGATCTTGGGAAGAGTTGTGGCATCATTTCAGCGATTGTTACGTTTAGTCCCTTGTTTGCAAGCTCTGAACCGAGTTCTAATCCTATTGCTCCTCCACCTACAAGTACCACGTTCTTTGATTTTTCAGCGTATTTCTGTATTTTCAGTCCATCTTCCACTGTCCTTACCTTGAATACTCCATCCAAGTCTTTTCCTGGTATCGGTGGTATTAGTGGTTTTCCTCCTGTTGCTATGACTAGTTTATCATATTTGAGGTTTTGTTTGTTTCCGTTTCTGTCTTCGTATGTTATTTCCTTCTGGTCTTTGTTTATTTTTGTGACTGTTGATTGTGTGTATATTCTGATGTTTTTTAGCATGTATTCTTCTGGTCTGTGCATTATTATGTCTTCAAACTTTTCTATGTGTCCACCTATTACGTATGGAATTGCACATGGAGAGTATGCTACGTGTTTTTGTGTTGTAAATACCATTATCTGGGAGTCTTCATCATATTTTCTTATATTTGATGCTGTTGTTAGTCCGGAGGCTCCTCCTCCTATTATTACTATATTCAATACGTTCACCTGTGATTAAAAAGTTGATATTATAATATATATTATTTATATTCTTATTGTTATTTAGTTGTTTAGTTTTAGTTTAAGAATTTTTTTTGCAGAATAGGTTAATGGGTGTTTAGCTTTCCTGTAGCATTATATGTATTGTAGTTGTTTGTATTCTTTGTCATAGGCTTTCATGGGGACTTAGAATACTTTCCAATATAT
>MUZZ01000148.1:0-1950 GCA_003266075.1 Methanosphaera sp. rholeuAM74 | reverse complement strand
AGGTAGGGTGCTAAGAGGTTGAAATCGTACTGTTCTGGCGTGAATCCCTTTACGTTTACGAATATGTCTCCTGTGAAGAGCAGTTTCTTTTGCTTTTCTACTAGGATTATTTCCCCCTTGAGGTGTCCACCATTTGACTCATATACATCGAATGATAGTTCGTTGAAGTCGAACTCACCTATTTTCTCGAATTCCCTGTCGTTGGTCTTGCTTCCAATTATCCGTAGTTTAGTTAGTTTTGGTGGCTCATACTTTGATATTATTGCATCCAGCTTGATGTATGGCTCGTGTAAAGGGTTTTCCTCCCTGAAATTTTTTTTGCCCTCATGTTCTCTTTTGAAGTTTATGAACGTGTTTTCGCTGACGTATATGTCCTCGAATATATCTGTTATTCCAACGTGGTCCATGTCGGCGTGTGTGAGTATGATCTGTTTAGTTCTTTTGTCGAAGTCTGGGAAGAGTACTTGGAAGAATCTTTTCATCTCATCCTTGTAGCAAGCAAATCCTGAATCAATAAACAATAACTCGGAGTCTGATTCTATGATGTAGGTGTTACTTCCACATGGCGGTTCTATCAGGTATAGTTCCGTGTTTTCTGTGATGACTTTATGACTGATTCTTGGATTGAAGTTGTCGTCCTTGTAGTCCATGGTTAAATTAGCAAATTTACTAATGTAGTTGAATGTTTTGAAGTAGTTTTCATGCTTGTCTTCGAGTATTTGTAGGATTTTGTTGGAATTGTTTAGAAATACCGTTGTCTCTTTCTGTGTTAGTGAGAGGGTCTTCATCATCTGCTTTGCGAAGTTGTGGTAGAATACTGTGTTGTCTATCACCTTTTCTTGGGTATCATAGTTTATGGAGCTGACCTCACAGAAAGTGCCTATTTCTTCAACCACTTCCTGTATGATTTCTAAGTTGGCTGCGTATAATCCTATTTTACAGTACTGGTATGATGTGTTGTTTTCCTGCGTGTTTACATATGATATGTTGACGTCATGCTTCTCGAAGACTTTCAGTATGTCCGTGACCATTCCGGGTATGTCCAGGATTTTTAAGGTTATCAGGACATCCACTTCACCACTATCCTGTTTTAAGAGGTAGTTTTTTTCTTCTAATTCATGTGATAAGTTGTTGAGGTTATTTTCATCGGCATATACTTCTATAAATACTGTGTGCTGGTCTACTACCTTGTTGTAGCTGAGTCGTGTGATGTTTGCATCATGTGAAGATATTATTCTTGAAACCTCGAGTAAATGTCCAGAACGGTCTTCTAACCTCAATATGAATGTTTTGTATTTCATTTTTACTAATTCCCCCAATTGTGTTGATTATAAGTATATTCTCCTGTTATTGGATTTTATATGACGTCATGAGTTTATAATCAGACTTCATAATAATATGTCCGATTTCCCAGGTTTGTCACGTCTTTTACTAGTAGAACGTTATGTGGATTGTTTCCACCTAGTGAATGGTTTTCCACTACTACACAGTCGATGTACTCCTCAATGTATGCATCGGTAACGAATACTGTGTTGATTTTACTTGCATCCATCCTGTTCATGATGATGTAGCTGTCATTTGATGTGAATACCTCCTTTTGACCCAATGATTCCATCCATGCAAGGGTTTGACTATCATAGCCTTCAAAGTATTCTTCTGTCCTTATTTTGTTTATGAATTCTTTAAGATCTATTGGACCTTGCTGATTTACTTTCAGCAGAGTCTTGTCTTGTGTGTTAAGTGTGGAGAAGTTATAATTATCCATGTTGTATGTGGAATTGTTGTTTAGTGTAGCCACTAGAGAAAGACCAATTAACAGTGCAAATAGCATAATCATTACTAGTAGGATTCTTTTGTTGTTCATAACTAATCACCATCAAGTCTATTACGTTATCATGTTTTAATCTTATGGATAGCTATTATTTATACTTTTGTTAGAAAGAAATCCTG
>MUZZ01000053.1:8465-8593 GCA_003266075.1 Methanosphaera sp. rholeuAM74 | reverse complement strand
CATATAACTTACCGTCATCTGTTTTGACTGTTTTACCGTTGACTTTGAGGACTACTTTACCGTTGTCTAGGTTTTTCGTGGCGACTGTGATTGTTACTTCCTCTCCTGCTGTTGCTGTTGTGTCTGCT
>MUZZ01000053.1:0-8357 GCA_003266075.1 Methanosphaera sp. rholeuAM74 | reverse complement strand
CCGTTTACTTTGAAGTAGACTCTGCCAGTGTTGACGTCCACCTGTGTGTCATCGGTTATGAATGTTATCTGTGCTGTTAGCTGAGCTGTTTCACCTATGGTTGCTGTTATATCATCTAATGTGAAGTTTAGTGTATCTGCCATTATGATTGCTGATTTTCTTGTCTGACTGATAGTTGGCTGTACGGTCAGTATCATGTTACCACTTGTAGGTGTGATTGTGAATTCTATTGTGTTTACTGTGTCTACTAGTTCATCATTTATGTACACTTGGAATTTGTTTTGTTTTAGTATGTCTTCGTCGTAGTATTCTGGGTTGTTGATGGTGTATGTTCCTGTTATGGTGATTGGTTCATCGGTGTAGATTTTTTCTGGTATGTCAAGTTCGAGTGTGTCTCCTATTGACGTGTTCTGGTATGTGTTGTCTGCTATTGTCGTGTAGTCGATGTTTTCCCCGATTTGTATAGTTTCAGCACCAATATTGTTGATGAAAGTGTTGTTTGTTATATATTCCTGATAGTTTGTTGCCTGTGAGTCTGATGGGTATGACTGTGTACCAAGGTATAGTGAACCATTGTTTGTGAACCTGTTGTTGGTTACGTTTGCCCTCATGTATTGGTTTATGCTTATATATGATCCGTTTGCTATGTTGCTGTTGTTGAGGACTGTGAAAAAGTTGGCATTCCAGTCATTTGAATATGAAGAGATATTACAGTTTTCAAATGTGTCGTTGTTTAGTGTGAGGTTGCATCCTAAGTTGATTATCGCATCTTTATGTGGGGCAGACCATGAGTATCCGTTTGAGTATCCACTGTTATTTTTGAATGTTGTGTTTTCTATGTATAAATTGGATTTTCCTGTCCTTGGATTAGTGTGGATTGCTCCTCCTCCGAGTACATATGTGTATCCTGTGTTTATCTGGTTTATTACATTGTTGTTTTCGAAGTATGAGTTTGTTATTGTTGCATTAGGACTTGACAGGTATAATGCTCCTCCATGTACTCTTGCAATGTTGTTAGTGAAGCTTGTATTGTCTATTAGTAATTTGTCCTCTTCTGCGTTGATGTTGGATGATGATGTCATGTATATACAGCTACCACTATGACCTGCAATGTTATTATCGAATGTTGAGTTGTATATGCTTATGTTTCCACGATTGGCGTTATAGATTATTCCACATCCGACGACGTACCCATAGTTGTAAGTGTATTCCTGTCCTGCATCCGTCTGGTTTGAGTCACCTATGTGGTTGTCTGTGAAGTTGGAGTTAAATACTGTCAGGTTAGCGTTGTTCAATATCAATCCGCCACATTTGTCATCAGTCTGCCTGTTTGTTTCATAGTTGATGCTATTGTTGGATACTTTGACATTATCCAAGAGGAGATTTCCATAATTGCTTACCAGGTATCCGATTTTGCCCGTGACATAGCTGAAATTGTTGTTGGACAGGCTACAGTTGATGAGTGTGAGGTTTCCATAATTATTTGATATCAAAGCGTTAACAGAACAATTGATAAGTGTCAGATTACCATAACTATTAGTAACTGAAGAGTAAATAGAGCAATTGATTAGTGTTAGGTTTCCTCTGTTTATTTTAGTTTTTGTGATTGTGATGTTTTCGAAGGTATATTCACCATAATATTCATTTATGTATGATATAATCCTATTGTAATCGTTGATTATTATTGTACCATTTCCTGTAATGGCGAAGTTTTCTCCAAAGACTGTGTCATCTGAAATGTTCATTGTACCATAATTGCCTATTGTAGCATTAAGGGTACAATTATTAAAAGTTATGTTTCCATTGTTAATCTTACTTTTACTTATGATTACTTTTCAAGAACATAGTTACCGTTCCATGTATCCATGTATGGCAATATATTTGTCATATTATCTGAATATATGTTATTGAAGCCTTCCAAATATCCGTTTTCAGTAAAAGTAACATTTTCACCGATAGTTAAGTTGCCGACACCATAACCCATTAATGTTGCATTTATTATGGCATTTTTTATGATGTAAGTTCCTGTTTACACTTTATCTGAATTGAATTCACAATCAGAATATGTGATAGTACCTACAAGTCCATTACACTGAAAAAGTGAATCAAAATCATGCAAACACTCCCTAATGATAGTAATCTGATGGACATTAATTAGAAGAACATGGACAACTCCGTTAATAAGATTTTTAGCAATATTTTCCTATAACTATGTACATAATTATCAATCAATGCTTGAAATTATGTTTAATATATAAAAAAATTCACATAGTAAAATAATTGTCACACATCCTCCTAAACAAAAACAAAAATACTTATTAAAAATGTTATAGGGACAAAAAAAGGTTTAAATAAGATGTTATTTCCAAGAATTTAATTCCACAATTTTATCCTTAATTTCTTCATTTATTTCTGATATATTATGAATGTTTAAATAAACATCCAGTCCATGTTTTGTTTTTTTAAATCTAATTAATTTGTCTTTGTATAATTCTTTTAACAATTTATTGATGTATTTGCATGGATGTTGGGATAGCTTATTACAAACATTGGTTATAGGGGTGTGTTTATTATTCCAGTAATTGTTTCGCTTTAAAAAATATAAAATATCCTCACGTATTTTTGTTTTCTGTTCTTGATTTAATCCCATAAAATCACCATGAAAAAATTATTTTACTCCTCAAAATAATCTTCTAATAATTCTTTTAATTTAATTGCTGTTTTTTTATTCATTATTATTTGTGTATTTGATTCATTTATGATTTCAAAATTATCATTACTGGATATTAATCGTTTATTGAATAATAAAATTCTTATTTCATCCGAATCTCCACCCAGACCTACTGAAGAGGAATAAATTATTTCAGAGTTGGGATTAATAGTAATGTTTTTGAGTGATATTTTATTATCTGTCATATTGAAACCTCTAACTTATTGTTTTATATTGTTAGAACATACTGTTCTTCAACTTCTTCAATGACCACATTATAATTTTCCATCATCGAAATTTCTTTTTCTATATTGTATAAATCCACGTCAGGAGCATTTTCGTCCAATAGTTTATCTAATTCTTCATCTGTTAATTCATCATAGTCTTCATCATAGGTTAATGCTTCTGTAATGGCTATTTTATTTAATTCGTCTAAAAACATATTTAATTTTATGATTATTGGAGATTTTAAATTTAATTTATATTTTGAATTTGAAGTTTGGATGATTAATTGTTTACTAATTAAATCATCAATAAATTTATTTAAAGTAATCCGGGAAATATCTGATCCAACAGCTAGTTGTAACTTACTTAATTCTGCGAAAGGATTTGTTAACAAATAATCTATTACTTTAATTTGAGGGTAATCACCAAATATTTCATTTAACATAACTATCACCATTGTATATTATATATACAATTATTACTTAATAAACTTATAGTTGTATATTTTCTATTCAATTATTTATGGTGGACTCATCTTGAAACATCCATTTTAACAATAACATTTAAAAAAAATTAATTAAACCAAAGGTAAAACTAATAATAATGAATTAAAAAAAAAGATTAAAGAAGAAAAGAAAATATCATCATTTTCTCCCAATTTATTGTCCCAACAATCAGAACAAATAAAACTTTACTTTTACAACCAAAAAGAACTACATTACTTACAAACAACAAGCTCTGCAACATCCTCAATACGATCATAATTATTAGCAGTGTAGACTGCTGTTAGTGTGTATGTTTTAGCTTTGGTTTTGGCTGGTATTGTGTAATTTGTTGTTGCTATTCCTTCTTTTACGTCTACGTATAATGCTTTGCCGTCTTTGTCTTTGAGTGTTTTGTCGTTGAGTTTGAATACTACACGACCGGTATTGATTGTTTTGTCATTATCTGTTACTGTTGCTTTTAGTGTTATGTTACTTCCTGCTACGGCTTGTGCTGGTGCTTCCAGTGTTATCTTAGCTTCTGGTTTGGTTATGTTAATAACTGTTTCTTCGGCAAATATAGGTGCAGTATCATCGTTACCACAGTATACTGCCTGTATCCTGGTGCCTTATTTTGTCCATTCGCTTGTGATGTTGACATCTGGTAGTTCTGCTCGGCCGTTTATTACTGGTACGTAGATTACTTCTCCGTTATCGTTTCTTAGTGTTTTACCGTTTACTTTGAAGATTGCTGTACCGGTACTGATTGGTGTGTATGTGTCATCATAGAATGATGCTGTTAGTGTGGTTGTGTCGCCTAGTGTGATTTCTTCCCCAGTATTTGTACTGGATTCTTGTTCGATTGCATTATTGTCTTCGAGTGTTGTACCTGGTTGTGGGTTTACTGTGTCGTCTCCTGTCTTGGTGCTACTGGTTAGGTTGTTGTCTTTAATGGTAACATTGTTTGTTTCTACGTTTATACAAGTATCTTGTGCTCCTTTATCATATGTTTGTATGGTGTTAGCTTCTATTAGTATGTTGTTGGAGTCTTGTTGTATTTGTATTCCAACGTTTGCTGGTTCTATTTCCTCTGTTACTGCTTTTAGTGTTTGTGTACTGTCTCCACTTGTTGTGATGGTGTTTCCTGTTACTGTGCTGTTAGGGCTGTGTGCGTATCCTATTCCCATGCTCTGTAAACCATTGGCTTTTATGAGATTGTCTGTTATTAATGTATTGGTGGTCTGATATATCTCCATTCCATAGTTTACAGTACCTGTAAGATCAATATTGTTTTCTGTTATGGTGATATTGTCTGATATTCCACTTCCCATACTTGTTGTTATGATACCATAGGTTATGGCTTCTTCATCAACTGGTGTAGTGTTCTGGCAGATACATTTAATAGTATTTCCTTGTATGAGTATGTTGGTTGCATTGTTTCCAACCTGTATACCATCAGCATATCTTTCACCACTTACAAGTATGTTATTATCCCTGATAACCATGTTTTCTACGTTTCCAAGGGAATTAATAGCATAATTGAACTTTGCTTTTCCTGAAACAGTTATGTTATTGTTTGAGATTATTGTGTTATTGGCCTGGTTGTTGTTAGTAATTCCTTCAACTGTACCATAAATACTGCTACTACCAGTACTTGTTACCTGTATATTATTGTACTGTACTATGTTATTGTCTCCACCAATTAATAGGATAGCTTGAGTATTAGCTACTCCTACACCTGCAGTATAGGTTACGGTCATTGCCGGACCATCAACAAACAAATCATTATATGATATTTCAGTATTGTTTGCCTTATTGTAAATAGCAGCAGTTTTACCATCCGTATTGGTGATTGTAACTTTGTTATGTGTTATAACGTTGTTATCTGCAGTGTTTACTATAGGATATGCTGTCTGATTATTGGTAATGTCCATATTCTGGAATATAATGCCACTTGCCTCTAGTGTAAACATTGTATTAGTGAAAGTTGCATCTCCATCCACTAGTATATCACCAACTGGTATGACTATCTCTCCTTTATCTGTGAAATTTCCTTGGAACATCACTTTAGTATTTTTATCCACATCCAATGCTCCCTTATAAACATATTCATCATAGTTATCTGGAGTAATTATTACATCGCTTAATGTGGTTGCTTTAATTCTGCTTGATTTTTCTGTTTGACTAATTGTTGGCTGAACTGTCACTCTCATCGTACCAGCAGCTGGAGTAATAGTAAACTCTAATGTATCAATGGTATATACCAGTTCATCGTTTATGTATATGTTGAACCTGTTTTGTTCCAGTATATCTGAATCATAGAAAGAAGTGTTAAGTATAGTATATGTTCCCGTTATTGTAATTGGTTCTCCGGTAAATATCTTACTTGGCATGTTTAATGTTAATTCATCGTTTATGGTGCTGTTAAAGTATTGGTTGTTTTCTACTGTTACTACTGATTTTGATGAATCCTTTTCATTTTTTCTATTACTATTGTGTCTAATACGGATTTGGTTGACTGGAATTTGTTATTGGTGATGGTAATATTTTTCAAATCGGATGGTGTTGTGTATACATATGCGTATATGCTGCTTGCTACACCGGTAGCGTAACTGTTGGTGAATGTGTTATTGTTGATTATTATGTTGCCTTTTGAGAATATGTCTGCTGCCGTACCACTTATACTTCCTTCAATACTCTCATAATTCATAACTTGGTCTATTGTCGGAATGCTTGCAGTTGTAGGATTTGAAGCAATATTATTCTCAAAGATGCTGTTGTATATTTCACCATTACCCGTGACAAATATTGCTCCTCCAGATCCACTAGGATGTGCCCATGAAGTAGTGGTGTTTGCAAGTTATTAATGAATTTAGAATTGTTAACTACCAGATTAACAGCATTTATAGCTCCACCATAACCACCATGACCAGCATATTCATGCTTACTTATAATTCCATTGCCGTCAAAGGTACAGTTATCAACATTCAAATTAGTTGCATTTATGGCTATACCAGCATAATCTGTTCCACTTCCAGGAGTACCGGATTCTAGGAACACGTGTCTGTTGTTGATGAAGTTACTATTTTTAACATTTAAGTTAATAGCATCCAAGACAATATTTGTATTATTTTCAAATAAAGAATCCTTTACAATTAATGTGAACCCATCTGGATTAAGTATGTACTCTGACCACCACCATAACGGGCAGTGTTGCATCTGTGCTGAGAATCCTTTTTGTTTGCCACCAATTTTTTCATGCTAATACTACTTGTTTTCCCCATATTATAGTTTTCACAACCCATAATACTGAAACTGACTCAGAAATATTAATCTTATAGGAAAAAAACCATAATATTTAATAAGAAGAAACAAATATACTAATATGGAGGTATATTTAAATGAGCGAAAATATTAGTAATGAAATAGGAACACCATTTCAACCATCAAATCCTGTAAGACCGGAAAACTTCAAGGGAAGAAGTGATATAGTACATAAAATAATAAGATACATACCCAATGCATTAAACAATGAAGCACAACACTTTTTCCTCACAGGAAATAAGGGCATGGGCAAAACATCAATAAGTGATTACATAATAAACTACGTCGAAGATGAATACAACCTAGCAACTAGCTACACATCCAACAAGGGTAACAACTCAATAGACATACTAGCCTCAAAGATACTGATAAACCTATTGAACAATATGCCCAAAGAATCAAGACGTCAAAAAGTAAAAACATGGTTCGGAGAACACGTAAGCGAATTAGAAGTAATAGGAACAACACTCAGGTTCAACGTCGACCCTCAAAAACAGGAAAAAATACGACAAGACTTCATAATATACCTAAACCAGGCATACGAAGATCTGAAAAAATACTACAATGGACTATTAATAGTAATTGATGACATAAACGGATTATCAGACTCACGAAAATTCGTAGAATGGTACAAACAACTAGCAGACACCATAATCGTGGACAAACACTACCAGATACCAGTATACTTCTTACTAATAGGATATCCCGAAAAATTCGACAAACTAGTAGAACTTGAAACATCCTTCGGCAGAATATTCTACACAGACAACATAGACGAACTGACAGACCATGAAGTGGAAGAATTCTTCGAAGACACGTTCAAAACGATAGGAGTAACAATAGAAGACGACGCACTAAAACTAATGACACAATACTCATCAGGAGTACCACTAACCATGCAACAAATAGGAGACTCCATATTCTGGAATCTGACAAAAAACGAGATAAAACTATCCGAAGCCAAAAATGGGATAAAAGAAGCGGCACAAGAACTGGGAAAAAGACAGATAAGACGAGTACTGACACACGTAAAAACACCGGAACACGAAAAGATACTGCTGAAAATGGGAGAAAACAAGCTCTCAACATTCACACAAGAAGACATAAAAGAAATAATGACACAGCAAGAACAGGAAATACTGCCGGAATTCATAAACAAAATGCTGCAGATAGGCATGATTAAAGTCGTAGACGAATGGGACAACACAACCGAATATGAATTCACAGAAAAAACATTCTACACATACTACAACATAACCTCCTCAAAAGAGCTACTAAAAGCCGTATAACCAAAAAAAAGAAAATGGGATATAACAATCCCTATTCAACTATTAGTTTACTTTCAGCTTCCAACCTTTCAGCACCAATAGTATAAACTGCTTTGATGCTATACTCTCCTTTTTTATAAGTTTTCGGTACAGTATATGTGAATGTAGTCGTGTCAGCTGATACTTTAGCATATAACTTACCGTCATCTGTTTTGACTGTTTTGCCGTTGACTTTGAGGACTACTTTACCATTGTCGAGGTTTTTCGTGGTGACTGTGATTGTTACTTCGCTTCCTGCTGTTGCTGTTGTGTCTGCTACTGTGAATTCTGTTTGGCTTGTTTCTGGTG
>MUZZ01000300.1 GCA_003266075.1 Methanosphaera sp. rholeuAM74 | reverse complement strand
GTCTGGCTGATTGTTGGTTGTACTGTGACCATCATAGTACCAGCAGTAGGTGTAACAGTAAACTCTAAAGTGTCAACTGTCTGGTCTAATTCCCCGTTGATGTAAACGTTGAATTTAGTTTGTTTTAGTATGTCTGCGTCATAGTTTTCTAGTGTATTGATGGTGTATGTTCCTGTGATTGTGATTGGTTCTCCTGTGTAGATTTTGTTTGGTACGTTTAGTGTTAGGGTGTCATCAATTGTAGTATTAGTGTATGTGTTATCGGATATTGTTAATGTGATGATTGTTTGGTTGTTATAGTCTCCACTTATGTATTTATATATTGTGTCTTGTACAACATTATTGTCTATGAACTGGTTGTTGGAGATTGTTTTACATTTTCCATAATAACGTATATCTTCATAAATTACGGCATCAGCGTCAATTGTGTTTTTAAAGGTACAAAATGTAATGTTTAAGTTTCCAATATCATTTATTCCACCTTTATTGTTTTCGAAGATACAATTAGTTATACTACCATTGAGGTAATCATATCCCCATTTACCATTTTGAATAACGTTACTTGTATGATTGTAGAATGATGAATCATTAATATTGGCTAATGAATTAGAATTAAGTTCACCCATTATTGCTATGGCTCCACCACGTGCAGTAACACCCATTAATCCAGTAACTGATGTTGTGGCATTGTTGTTGTCAAATGTACAATTGTTTATTGTCGTGTTTGCTCTGTTAATGTGTATTGCTCCTCCACCTGTAAGTTCAGTTGGCATGTTTATTGGTAAGTCAACTTTATTGTTTTTAAAGATACTGTTTGTAATTTCCATCTGACTGTCATATGTTGCAATTGGGTTATATGTTTGATGATATTTTGAGCTTATTGCTCCACCATAAGCATTTGCAAGGTTATCTTCAAATAGTGCATTGTTTATACTTAATTTTCCTTCGTTATAGATTGCTCCACCACTTTCGCCTGCATAGTTATTCGTGAAGTTAGATGATTCAACAGTTAAAGTTCCAATGTTAGCAATTACACTCCCCCTACCAACAACTGCTCCATATCTTAATCCAGGATTATCTTCATCTAAACGATAATATCCTAAACTATTATTACGACCAACAGTATCTACAACAGTCATAGTACCATTATTTAAAATAGCACCATTTACTTGAGAATAACCATTATAACTACCAGTATAATTAAATGTATTATTTTCAATAACACAATTTTCTAACCTGGCCGTACCCTTATTATCTAACAAATAACCAGTACTAGGTGATATGCTTGATTTGTTCATATTATTATTTGAGAAACTACAATTTATGAATGTGACATGGCCATTATTTGTTATTAATTCAGTTATGTTACATTTGATTAGTACGAGGTTTCCATTATTTGTACTTTTAATATTAAATGTCATGTTTTCAACAGTGTTATCACCATTGAATTCTGTTGGGTTGAATGATTCTGGTCTTTCACCATAGAAAACTGTTCCATTTCCAGCAATATTTCCAGATATTATTTGAGTATCATTATTAATGATTGTAATATAATAATTGTTTAACCAACTGTAATTATGATTGCTTATATTAATTATACAATTATGTAATTCTAGGATACCATAATTTTCGTTATTTGGACAATTTATGATACAATTGTTCAGTATTATGTCTCCTTTGAATATAACACTATCATTTAGTGTGATGTCACTAATGGTATAGTTTCCATTTATTGTAGTTATGTATGGAAGTATTGTAGTAATATCATTAATAATAATTTGCCCATCACCAGTAACTTTAAATTTTTCACCAAAGATTACATCATCACTAATGTTTAAGACACCAGAATTTTTTAATGTACTGTTTAATGTTGAATTTATAATAGTTAAATTTCCAGTATTTATAATATCACTATCAATGATTTGATTTTCTATAGTATTATTTCCTGAATATACTCCAAAGTCACTATTGTTAGTGATTATTTCTCCATTACCATAAATTTTAAATAGATTGCCTTTTTTTGATAAATCATCAATAATTATTTTGTTTTGATTGTTGATATATGGTGAATTTAAAGTAGAGTTGTAAATGTAAAGTGTACCCCTGTTAGTTATTTGAATTCTTTGGTTTATATCTGTATTGTTTATAATCACAGTACCTTCTTCTTTATAATTTCCTAAATCCAAATTGTACTCTAATGTTTTTATATTATCAATATATAATATATTACCATAATTGTGCAGATAAAAATCGTCTTCATCATCATTTTCTGTAAAATTACAATTTTTCATGTATGTATTTTGATTTTCTTCGTTAGTAATCATCCATGCAGTTATTCTTTGATTTTCATACACTTTATCATACACAACTCCATCTATTGTTACACCGTCTTGTTTCAATGGTTTTTCTTCTTTTTTTATTGTCTTTGTATCAACTTTATTATCATTACTTGTTGTAGTTACAGGTTCTGCTGCTACCTGATCACTTGTAGTATCAGTGACTGTTGCAGCATCACTTACACTAGTATCTGTAGCAATGGTGGTGTCAGCATCATCTGCTGCACATACAGCACCAACTGTTGCAAGTAACGTTATAAGTGTTAATACAAAGAATATCTTTTTATAGTTCTTCATAATTTTTATCACATTTATTATTGTTTTATTTTTGACATTTTGACT
>MUZZ01000251.1 GCA_003266075.1 Methanosphaera sp. rholeuAM74 | reverse complement strand
TCAATTGTTCAAATGCCTTATCCATCTCCGATAGCAACAGTTGGAATTGACAGAGGGGATAATGCTGCAATATTGGCCGCTCAATTTTTGGCAATTCACGATGAAGAAATACGTCAAAAAATAATTAGTTTAAGAAAAGAATATGCTGAAAAAGTCAAACAAAGTAACGAAGATATAATTCAAAAAATAACAGATAAAAAATTCATTCAAAATGATTTCTTAAGAATTAAAAATCTTGAAATAAATAAAGTTGANNATTGTTGGAAGGCAAACCGATGTTGTAACCGCAAAAAATGTCGGAGTCATACTGGATAGACTTAAAATTAGCTATGACATGAAAGTTGTCTGTCCAATCAGATCCAATAAAATATTCACTAATTATGTTAAATCAATGAAAAACGCGAAAATATTCATTGGAATAAGTTCCAACTCTTCACAAGTAACCGGAGGAATTGTTGGTCTTACCGACAGACCTGTAATTGGAGTTCCATGTACGAATGAAAATGGTGATGACTATATGCTCACTACAGTCAGCATGCCGCCAGGAGTTCCAGTTGCTACCGTTGGAATAAACAATGGTAAAAACGCCGCAGTTCTTGCTGGAGAAATTCTTTCAATTAAAAATCCAAACACTGTAGAACTTTTAGACAAATTAAAAGATAAAAAAATCAACTTATAGGGATAGTATGAACATTAAAGATGAAAATATAATTGAAATTGCAGACGAACTTTCAACCGAATTTGAAATTTCAAAAGTGTTAAGGCAATATCCCAAAGATACTGTAATCATTAAAAATGTGAAAGGATATGACATTCCTGTAATAACCGGAATCTGCAATACAAGAGAAAAAATAGCAAAATCAATAAATTGTGAAGTGTCTGAAATAACTGAAAAAATTATTGAAGCTATGGAAAAACCAATTAAAGTAGATAAATTTACTGATTTTGGTGAATATAATACATCAGATATTGATTTAGATAAAATCCCAATCTTAACCCATTACAAAAGGGATGGTGGAGCGTACATTACCGCAGGGGTTGTTTTTGC
>MUZZ01000076.1:3549-14592 GCA_003266075.1 Methanosphaera sp. rholeuAM74 | reverse complement strand
TTTCATCCAATCCTTTAGCTTCTATACCATCTGTTCGGATATTAATGTTACTGGTATGTTTAAGAATCTCCGGAGCCATATGAGTAACTATGACAGCATAGGACTCATCATCCTGTATATGTTCAATAAATCCGATGATAATCTTTATGGCAGCCTCCAATTCCGTAATAGATTCCAGTTCATCTATAAGGATTAACTTATTCTTTTCTCCCACAGCTACTGGTATGAACGATGTTAGAAAAGTTTCAAACGCACCAGCATTCAAGGACTGCCTTTTGGTGAAATAGTAGACTTCCCTAGTCTCTGGTATAACAGCCCTCTTCGAACATACTCCCAGCCCCATATGAGCCATAATACAATGCTGACCAAGAGTCTCCAGAAGCGTAGTTTTTCCACCACTATTTGCCCCAGTAAGCAACACAATGTTCTCCTCGTTGTTGAGGTTATAGTTAATCTCCTGTAGCTCTAATCCATCCTCAATTTCCTGCTGTTTAAGTGCTAAGTGTATGCTACCTTCCAGTACGTACTCATCACCTATTTCTGGCATAGTCAGCTCATATACCTTCATGAAGTTTGCTAAGCTAAACTGGTAGTCATAATGTATTACTTCCATGGTTTCAGCTATGACCTTATCCTTGTACTGTGAAAGAATAGTGGAAGCAGTTTGTTCTTGTTCAAATTCCCTGAGGTGTATGTTTGAAATCTCGTTCTCCTGAACCCTGTTAATTTCATCATAATCCAGTTCTATCGGGTATTTAACTATGAATGGGTCGAGTAGGAGTCCAGTCTTCTCGCTAATCTTTGCTCTTGACTTCTCCAGTACCTCATTAAATATTGTTGTCAGCTTTGGAGGTAAATCCTCATTGTTTAACAATTGCAGTACCTCTTCACCATCAAGTTCAACATTCTTTATGGCTTCTTTTATCTCTTCGTTGGCTTCATCCTTAATTTCTTCAACATTCTCCGTTAAATCAGTGACAACTGCTTCTTCCTTGTTAATCTCATCAAGTGTGCTGATAATCTCTGGTATGCAACTATCTAATCCAAGATATTCCCTTAATTGGTAGACATTCTCAAGTATATCCCTGTTTGACTTATAATAGTTCAATATGATGTTCGGCTGTATTTCTTCATCACCACTATCATTACTTATTGTGATGATATTATTCACCTCACCCAAATCCACATTATAGTTGTTGTAGACGTATACAATGAACTCATACTGTGTAAGTAGGCTCGTATCCTCTAATGCATAGATGTTACAGTACCTGTCCATATGCTTTTCAATCAGCTTCAGGTAGTCATCATAGTCCTCGCATACTATTGCATACTCGTCATTGAATTTTGGTCGGACATCATCGTGGAGAGCTTCAATTTTAGTGTACAACTTGCGTATGTAATCATAGTCCAGGTCTTTTGTATCCTCTAAGGTCTTTGTGATTAACTCTTGTGTCTTTTGCACCTGGTCATAGTCTGTTGTGGGTTGCATTAGTTTTACCCTGTTGTTTGCATAGGTTGTGTTCGTGTAGGCCAGAATTTTATCAATTATGTCCTGATATATCCTCTGACTCTGGGAGGTTTTCAGGAAATTGTTCGAATCCTCACTCTGCATACATCTTACAATTTCTAAGGCCTTTTTCTCGCTTAAGCCCTGTATTGACATTAGTTTATCAATTTCATAGTTTGTTATGGATTCCTCAAATTCCTCATAGCTTCCATAGTTTTCAAGGATTTTGTTTACTAGCTTGTTTCCTACACCCTTAATGTTTTCTAGCTTATTAATTTACAACACATCCCATTGCATTCTCTAGTATATTCTTTGATTTTTTTAGTATAAAATTCTTAAATATGATTCTCTAAATATAATACTATCTATATCAATTAGTCTCTGGGGAATAGCTTCTATGGAATTTATAGTTTACATCATCCTATTATTAGTCAGTGGTTGTCTTGGTGGATTGATGGCTGGTATGCTCGGTGTTGGTGGTGGAGTTATCTTAACTCCAATCCAGTACTTCCTACTTACTGCCTACGGAGTGGATCCAAGCACTAGTCTGACAGTTTCATTTGCCACTAGTCTTGCAGTTATTTGTGTGACAATGATTAATGGTACTTATCACCAGTACCGTAATGGATATCTAAGCTTTTTCTGCTTAAAGGAGATGATGCTGTTAGGATTTATCGGTGCAGTAGGGGGTGCTTTTATTTCCACACGCTTAGATGTTTCAATCCTCAGGGTCTTATTCGGAATTGTATGTCTTTTTAGTGCAGTGAACATGATTTTTTCACGTACATCGGATGATTCTACTCCAAGCGAGAATGTTTCTCTTCACATCCTACTAGGATTAATTGGTGGATTGTTGTGTGGTTTGATGGGAGTCGGTGGTGGTGTTATCATGATTCCATTCCTGACGGTGGTCTTGAAGTATCCTACCCATAGGGCTATTGCCACTAGTAGTGCCACTATCATTGCAACTACTCTTGGTGGCTTAATTGCCTACATTGTCCTCGGATGGAATGTTACAAATCTTCCAGCATATAGTTTGGGCTATGTTAACCTGCTACAGTTTTTCTTCTTAACTCTAACCAGTACTCTTGTTGCAGGATATGCGGCCAGGCTTTCTCGTAACGTGGATAGCTCCAAACTTAAGTTTTTACAGGTGTGTATTGTACTGTTTATAGCATTTAAGATGATGGGCATTGTTTAACGTATAATCCACGTTTCAGGTTTGCCTTGAAGTATTGTCTACTCCCTAATTTCACGTTCTTTTTTTGTGGATTGTTTATGTAGTCCAGGGTTTGTCTTAGCTGTTCTGTTGTGTAGAACTTAGCATCGATGGAAAGGTATTCTATGCAAGTTTTTTCCAGTTCTCTGAGTTCTTCTTTCAAGTCAAGTGTTCTGTAGTCGTATATCTGGGATTTGTTGTAGCAGTCAATCTTTACTGGGTATGTGTTGTTTTGTTCGTCTTTCAAGTAGAGTTCTTTCTTGTCTGTGATGTCATTGAAGTTATCTTTTGTTATCATTACCTGTATGTTTCCGAATACCTGGTATTCTAGTGGTACGTACTTGTTTGTAAGTTTCGATAGGTCTTTGAGTGATAGCTCTGGTGAGATTGTTATTCTCTTGTAACCCGGGTTTTGGCTTAACTGTTTAATTGTTTGGTTGTTGTATATGTTGAGGTTTTTGCTGTAGCATACTGTGTCAAGGTATTGTGTTGCTGCTATGTTGTCGGTCTGTACTTTGATGTCTACGTCATTGTATCTTAGCTTGACTAGTATCTCTGCGATGTGTGGTAGGTCTTTGTCTTCTAGTAGTTGTGGCAGTTGCCATACAACTTCCTTTGTAGTATTGTTGTTTACTTCTATGATTTCATCTGCTATCTTTTCTAGGTAGTCTTCGATGTCTTTGTGGTTGTAGCTTCCATCATAGTATATGCTGTGTATGTAGTCGTAGTCTTCTATTATCTTTGCCTGTTCGGGATTTGTTATATGTACTGTCCACTTGGTACTGGTTTTTTTGTTGGGGTAGTATGCTTCTTCTTTGAATTTGTTTATCCGTTCTTGTGCTTCTTTTTGTTTTGTTTTTGTCGGTGTTTTGTCCTTTTGGGTTTGGTGTGTTATTTTGTCTAGCAGTTGTCTTCGTATGTTGTTTAGTGTGGATATGCTCATGAAGAGGTCTTCTTTGAAGTTATGGTATGTTATGTTTTCTATTGTGTAGCTGGTGTTTCCGGTTTTTTTGAGTTGTTTTGTTATTGTTTCTTTTGTTAGTGGCTGTTTTCTTGCTTTTTGGAATTTTTCATCTGATGTGTATTCAACAGTTTTTCCATCGCTTCCAGCTATGCATTTTAATTGCATTTGCATATCATTATTTATAGTCACTTCAACATCAAGTGGTATTTTATTAATCATCTTTTTGTTTAAAATGTCTTTGCACTTATCCTCTAAATATTTTGAGTATGTGATGTATACCAACGAATCTTTTTTAACATTTTTTGCCTTAGATGATTTAATGGTCACCCTATTTCTGGTCTGAGAAACAATGCCACTAACATACATACCACAAGTATAATCACCAAAAATAAAGCTCAAACCATCACCATTAACCAATTGGACAGGAAAACGCTTATTAGTAAATTTAATAGTCACAGTATCTTTGCCACACTTAACAACTCTGCCAATAGGATAACCCAAACTACCTGCCTGAGTTCTGCCCATAACATTATCATCTAAGAGGTAACCACCAGTCAAACCCCTATTAAAGGCAAGGTTCAACATTAGCATAGCCCCATCCAAGTCAAACTCATCATCAACAATAGCCCGTTTATAACAATAGACACTACTTGCAACATACTCCCAAGACTTCATACGACCCTCAATCTTAATAGTATCAGCACCAGCCTCAACAACGTCCCTAATGCTTCTAATGGTACATAAATCCTTAGTACTTAAAAGATAGCCACTATCCGAGATTGAATTATGTAATTCATCTTCAAGGGTGTAAATCATCCTACAAGGCTGTGCACACAGTCCACGATTACCACTACGACCACCAAGAAACGAGGACATAAGACAACGACCAGAATAAGAATAACATAACGCCCCATGACCAAAAACCTCTAAACGGATACTTGAATCAACACTATCCAACTTACTTCTAATATCCTTCAGTTTAGCAATACTGACCTCCCTAGAAAGGTTAACACTACTAAAACCAAAGTCAGACAACCACTTGACAAACAAGTAATCATGGCATGTAAGCTGTGTGGAAGCATGAATAGATAAATCAGGAATCAAGCCTTTAATGACACCAGCCAATCCAATATCCTCCACTATCACCGCATCAACGCCACAGCAATAAAGAAAATAAACATAATCCAAGACGTCACAAAACTCACTTTCAAGAATAGAAACATTGACAGTCACATAAACCTTAACATTAAATTCATGACAAAATGATACAGCATCCCTAATATCTTCGAGACTAAAGTTATCTGCAAATCCCCTAGCACCATAACTTCTACCAGAAAGATACACACAGTCAGCACCACTAAAGACGGCACTGGAAAGAACACTTGGAGAACCCACAGGTGCCAGGATACGACAACGAATATTCAAACACAAACACACTCCTAATTAACACATAACATCATATTAAAACTTTAATTTTACTCCAACAAAATGTAATCACAATCGATAATATGCATGCCACTAATATGGCTGGTGGATACACTAAGTAGCCGACAATAAGCCCACAAATCTGGAGAACAGAAGTAATGATAGTAAGACTTCTTCTATCCTCCATCAAAATATGCAATGCAATGTTTGCCTTGTCAATCCTCAAAAGCATAACATCAGCAACATAGAAGTTAATGTTAGTCAAAAAGAATATTAATCCGAACATTGCCTGAGCAGTAAGCGAGTAGAAGTTATTTGAAATCATAGTAGTAACATGGGGTAGCAATCCTATAATCATAATGCCCACAGAACTAATCCAAGTAACACGACTATCAATCCTGTTAACCACGTTAAAGAGGTTGTGATGATAATTCCAGAAGTTAAAACAGATAATGAAACTAAGAATATATGCAATAAACTCTGGAGTCAACTTAAACAACGCTTCAAGAGTAGTGGTCTCTGGAAGAGGAATCTCCATGACAATCAAAGTAATGATAATTGCAATAATAGCATCAATTAAAGCTTCAAACCTTTCACTTTCCACATCAATCACCTATCCCCTGATTTTTCTCAATGTAAGGTATTACATTCCACACAACAACACTGACTAGA
This sequence comes from Methanosphaera sp. rholeuAM74, assembly GCA_003266075.1. Taxonomy (GTDB): domain Archaea; phylum Methanobacteriota; class Methanobacteria; order Methanobacteriales; family Methanobacteriaceae; genus Methanosphaera. The sequence continues at coordinate 8,805 of MUZZ01000076.1, read as the reverse complement.
CACATGAGTAACATATCAATAGGATAGCCGAGTATTGAAATGATAACACCGATAGCAAAGAGTATTAAATTGATTATGATGATTTCATCGATTTTAATTTTTTCTATTAAGGAATTGTGGATGTCATGCTTCAACGCAATCCTAGTAATCACGATATACAGGATATTAACGACTAAGAATAGTAATCCATACAATACTTCGGGAACAAAATCGTTGGGGTTATGTGCAACCCAAGCCGTAAAAAATGGTATCAATGTAATCATGAATATAAGCGTGGAATACATCCATATAACCTTATTATTAATGTCTTCAACAGCATGAAAGAATTTCCTATGATGATCCCAGATATTGAAGATAACCAGGAAGCTAATAACGTATGCAAAGTACATTGCACGTAAATTCCAGACACCAGCCAGGGTCATAGGTTCAGGCTGGGGGATTTTAAGCACCATCACAGTTAGCATAATTGCGATAATCGCATCAATAAATGTTTCAAAACGTCCAGAATCCATAAGTTTCACTCAAATTATTAAATACTATTAATGATGTTTCTAGCTAATAAGATAAAAAATTTTTCCCATTATTACTGGAGTATTTTGTCAACAATCATATATGTTTAATTTAATAAATAGTATACTATGTAAGTTGAAACAATAAAGGAGGAAATAGCTAATGTATATAATCCTTGAAGGAATAGATGGCTCAGGTAAATCAACGCAATCACAACTACTATGCAAGTGGCTACAGGAAAGAGGTTACAATGCATCAGGGATGGTTGAGCCGACAAAGTCAAGTATAGGGGCTTTAATACGTGAGAAATTACAACTAGAAGAATCAACTAATGATACCAACCAGCAGATGCTAACACTACTATTTGCGGCAGACAGATTAACATTGAAGGATGAGCTAGAAAAGGTGCTTTCATCAAAAACTGATATGGTGGTTAGTGACAGGTCGTTCTATTCAAGCGTATGCTACCAGAATACGGATTCAATACGGCCAGAATGGATTTATGAGGTCAACAAGTATACCCTACGACCAGACTTAACTATAATCCTCGACTTGGACGAAGAAGAATCAGTAAGTCGTTGTGATGGTGATGAAGTATTCGAGGATGCAAAATTTCTACATAAAACAAGAAAAAACTACCTAAACCTCGTAAATGATGAGGATATAATTAAAATTGATGCATCAGGTAGCATAGAAGAAGTACAGGAAATTATACGGCAGGTATTAATAGAAAAACTAGGAATATGATTTGGGGGGGGAGTGTAGGATTTAGTATACTATGTACCTACATATCTAACCGTTCTTTCATAAGGTCAACGAGGTAATTAACTCCATCGTTGACATCAATTAGTTTTCCATGGAGTTGTGGTCCCTCATCAGACTGCTTGAGTTTCAAGTCAAATTTCTCAACTGTTTCTTTAATCTCACTAACTGTAGGACCAGGAGGCAAAGTCACATCAACGACGTGCTTACTTGCCCTTCTAAGGTCTTCTAATTCACCTTCAAATAATAATATTCCCTTATCAGTCTGTAACATATTCAGATGATACTCTTTTATCATTTCATCCACTTGTCTAGGTTGCATCCCAGATAATACTCTCATAGTATGTTTAACCATATCAATCACTTAATTTTCTTCCATATACTTACGTGCAGGTTCCAATCTTTCTGCTAAGTATTTTGCAACAGTATTTTTTAAATCCATTGGGTGAAGTTCCTCATTCTCATATACCTTTAACAGTTCATCCTCAGTTAATTCGAGGTTTCCACCAAATTTTTCAGGTCGCTCTATTAGGATGCTTTCATGCTCATCGAATATGTAGTAGTGTGCTAACTCAATGACAGGATTGTCTTCTGTGACACCGATAGGGCAGTAGCTCTTATTTATTTTTTGTTTTATCTCTTTTGGTGAGTCATCAATTGCTATGAAGTTTCCCTTACTACTGGACATCTTGTCTGACCCATCAGTTCCATGTATTAATGGTATGTGTATGCATACTGGTGCATCATAGCCCATCTTAGGCAGAACCTCCCTTGCGAGCATATGAATTTTCCTCTGCTCCATACCACCAACAGCAACGTCAATATTTAAGTCCTGTATATCAAGTACCTGCATTATTGGATACATTGCCTCTGCAACGTTATGGGATTCTCCCCTTGATACCTGTGCCATACTACGCTGAGCTCTCTGGATTGAAGTCATAGTGGCAGCCTTAAATACTTTGAACATGAATTCTGGTGTCATCCTATCTGAACCTAGAATGAATTCAGTATCCTCACTTAGACCTAGAGCCTTAAAACATTTGATGTTGTACTGGGCTATCTGGTCTAGTTCTTCAAGTGTTCCCTTATCATTCAGGAATGCGTGAAGGTTAGCTATGAATATCTTAATCTTAAAACCAGCATCTTGAAGGTCTTTCATCTTCTTAATTGTTAAGCCGTGTCCTAAATGGATTTTTCCTGATGGTTCAAATCCAACGTATGCCACCTTTTCATCTTCTTGTAGTAATTGTTTTAATTCATCTAATTCGATTATCTCTGCAGTATCCTTACTGATATTTGCTATATGTTCTTCTATATTCATATTTCACTCCTCCAAGTCTATGTATATCTTATTATTAACTTTAACTATATTTACTTGACCACCAATATCTAATTTGTTCATTTCATCAGTCTTTTCCAGTTCTAATGTTTCATAGGTGTCAGGGTCTAGTATCTGTATTTCTCGTGGTGTAACATTGGTTATAGTGGTGGTCTGAATGTCACTTTTTGTTGCCACTTTCTTAACCTTATCGTACTCCTTCCAGATAATTGCCTCTATTTTCTGTGTTTCCAGATTCTTTGCCACAAACTTATGACTTCCAATACTTTCTACCTTCAATACTTTATCCTTGTATGTGATGAAGTCCTCTGTATGGAATGATGCTAGTCTAAGTGATATCCACGAACGGTACAAGTCCTTGCTACGTGACTTGTCACGTCCAACAATCTTTCGTGACTGTGTGATTACTCCTCCGAAGTGTTTCTGGAGGTTCACAACAATCTTATGTGCTATGTTATGTGAGCCTACCTGATAGTCTATTCCTTCCTTTAACACAATTCGTTCGGTTATGTATGCAAGCTTGTTTGTCTTACACAGTCGCTGTATCTCATCGGATATGAACTGGTCAACATCCCTGATTTCACTTTCATCAAGCTTACGTCCATCTGCCCTAAGCTGTATCACCGCTTCATAGTATCCTGAATAGAATTTACTGCAATCTGGACATACTCCCTTTTCCACTTTTACTTCGATGGGGTATTGTCTTTCGATGTCTTCACCGAGTAGGCTTCCATATACATGTATTATGCATTCATACACTGTACCTCTATTGTTTGTTATCTGTGTGGTTATTTCAACGTCTTCTAGTTTACTGTTTACTTCTAAATCCTTTTGTATGGCATCATTTATTATTTCATCATCATAGTATCCCTTCTGTACCCACTTGTCATGTTTCAGTGTTGCCCCACAATGTGAACATACTGTGAAAGTAGTGTATTCTGGGTGTTGTAGTGCTTGGAAGTTTTCTATGTAACAACTTTTACATAATCCATCATATAGTTCTTCTTCACTATCACATAGTAAACAAAACATTTCTATTACACTCACTTCGTAATAATTCTAAAAAAATAGGGTTTTCATTGTTAAAAAAATAGTATAGTAGGTTTAGACTACTATAATGATTTAAGTGGTGCTCTTGCTCCACAAGCAGTACATTTTAGCATATCAATACGGTCTTCTCGTATAATCATGGTATCTGGTCTGTTACATTCATGACACATTACGAAGTTGTCGACGTATTCTTTTATACGGTCGTTGATTACGTAGTGCGTGAATTTTCCCTGTAGTATTGCCCTGTTTCCTTCAACATTTCCTGATGTACCTAATTCCCTTAACAGGTATTTTAGTACGTGCTGTGCATCCCGGTTCAATGTATTTGATACGTCACCAAAGTTTTTGATGATTGTCCTGTTTCCCTGTATGACAGAATATCCCTTAGGTATTTTAAATCTTTTTGCTTCAAAGATTGTGTCTGGTAATTGTTCGTAAGCCTTATCCAGTAGTTTTTCGTATTCTTCAAATTCTGTTTGTTCATCTGTTGCCATGTAAGTTGTACCTCCCAATTATTATTTAATAATTTTTATTACTTTAATTAGAATAACTCATAGAATTAAATTAATACTTCATAATATTATACTATATGTTTTAAGTTATTTAATTAGTTATGTATTGGCATAATGATCTTCCGTAGGTGCATATATAACTCCCTTATTCTTAAGCATCTGAATCATTTCCTCTGCCTTGGTCTCAGATATATTATATTTATCTCCTAACTCGCTTAGCAGGACCTGTTTAGGTGCACTTCCACCATACTCTGCTGATATTTCACGTATTAACTCTACTATGATGTTGATTTTATCTCGTTCTGATTTTGAAGTCCTTCCTTCAACTTTGTCTATGTCAACTTTTCCAGTATCTGGATCGTAACCCACCTGTTTCATACAGTCTTCCTGTAACTGTATAGCTCTTTCAGCATCTTCCTTTGTAACAGTATCACTTAAACGTATACGGGCACTAGCCTCTGATAGACGTACAAGTGCCTCTAGTTGACGTGCAGTAATTGGAACTGGCGAATCATCATCCACTGCTCCACTACGCATTGTTACATAGAACTTTTGAAGAGTCTTAACTGCATCCTGTGATAGTTGTGGTTCAACGTTTCTACGTGCATATGCAATGTACTTACGCATGAACTCTGGATCTATTTCATAGTCAATGTTCCTGTCCTGATGTATTTTAAGGATGTGTCCAGCTAGATTATGGTCTCTTTCAGCATTTGGCTTATCTTCTATGACAAATATTAAGTCGAAACGTGAAAGTATTGGTGAAGGTAGGTCAATTTGTTCTGCAATGGATTTGTAACGGTCAAACCTACCGAACTTTGGGTTTGCAGCAGCTAACACGCTACACCTACTGTTGAGAGTAGCCATAATACCAGCCTTTGCAATGGAGATTGTCTGCTGTTCTAGTGCCTCGTGTATAGCACTACGGTCTTCCTCACGCATCTTGTCAAGTTCGTCCACACACACATTACCCTTATCTCCAAGTACAAGTGCACCTGCTTCCAGACTCCATCCTCCAAGGTCGTCACGGACGGCAGCTGCAGTTAATCCTGCACCACTAGTACCTTTACCACTAGTGTAAAT
>MUZZ01000076.1:3414-3542 GCA_003266075.1 Methanosphaera sp. rholeuAM74 | reverse complement strand
TGCATATCTCCCCTCATATGGGTCTCATCCTCTAAGATCTTGGTACTTCCACCGAATAACTGGAATGCTATTGCTTCTTTAACCTCATAGTATCCCTGAATAGATGGTGCTGTAGAGCTGATAATCTT
>MUZZ01000076.1:0-3345 GCA_003266075.1 Methanosphaera sp. rholeuAM74 | reverse complement strand
ATGTAGTTGTTGAATCTTTTGGTCTTTTCGTCACGGACTGTTTTAAGAATACCTGTAATTCTTATCTTATCTCCAGGTGTCAGGGTGTCTACAAGGTCGTCTTCTAGGATTATATTAATCTGACGTGGCTGGTCTCCACCTGAAAGGTTTTCTAGTGGCTCTTGTAGTTTAACTGTCTGGGTGTCCATATACTTTGATTCATCCTGCAATAGTTTGAATGAACGTCCACCACATTCTGTGCAAACTGCAGGTTCATGTATGATGTTTGACTTCTGCTGTACTTCATGTATCCTCATACAACTTCTGCACTCAAATACTGCACTGAGTATACGTGGATGTATCTCATCAGTCTTACGTACCAACCCATCTACGGATATGAATTTTCCTATGAATTCACTACGCAGTAATCTTAGTGGAACATTGTTACGCACATTTTTGAATCTAACATTCAATTCAGCATTCTTACGTTGTGGGTCGATGTTCCTGATGGACATACTGGCTGCTTCAAGGGTTTCCTCAGGCTTTTCTATGAGTAAATCGGCAGAATCTGGGTCAAACATTTCTAAATCATTGTAATCAACTACAACAGACTTTTCCTCAGGATATTTGTCTAATACAGTAAATACTTCATCCTTTGAACGGTTATTAAAAAATTCCTCTAACTTGACGATGGAGGTCTTATTCTTGTTATCTATCATAGTGGGCATTTTTAATCACTCTATACTTTTCTAAAAACTATCTATAAATTCTTCTAATAGGAAAACGTGTATTATAGTTATCAATCTCTTATTCGTCTTCTTTGAAATCATTTTCCTAGTTATGATAAAAATTAATATATAATATTTTGAAACTATATTATATTATATGATTATGTTAAATAATTCTTTTTTGGATGTATGATGATGAAGAGATCTAGACTAAAATTATTCAAAACAACGTCTTTAACAATCTCCTTAATAGGGGTAATACTAATATTAATTACTATAGGAGTAATAGCATACATTGGTGTAAGTACTTTAACTAATTCAGTATCCACAACAGTTTCCAGTGGATCTGCCTATGACCAATTGAATCAAGTAAAAAGTGAGTATGCTAATGTATCCAAACAATATTCTTCAATTAATAATCAGGTAATATCAANNGAAATAAACAATACGTTGTCGTCATTGGAGAATGATATTAATAATGGTAAATCGGATGATGAGATTAAACAAAAAGTTCAATCTATCCGTGATGGACTTAAATCAGTACAAGAAACATATAACAGTATCACAGTCACCAAGTGATTGTCGATTACATATAACTAACTATTTTTTATTTTTTTGGCCTTAAATCCCCTAGCAATGATGTACATTTCAGAGCTACGCTTACGTGAAGAGTTAGGCTTAGTGGTTTTGACGTTTCTGAACTTCTTTTTTAAATCAGATATTAATTTCTGGTATGCTTCACCCTGAAAAGCCTTCATAATCAGGTCACCATCATTTTTCAGGATGTTATCAGTAATATCAAGGACACTACTGGCTAGGTCATATGTCCTGAAGTTGTCAATATCCTTGATGCCACAAAGCTTAGGCGATGCATCAGACAATACCACATCAGCTCTCCCATCAATAGCCTCTACAATCGTATTCTGAACTTCTTGTGTGGTAAAATCTCCCTTTATAGCAAGAAATGCTTCATGGTCTATTGGCTTGATATATTCCAAGTCCACACTAACAACTTGACCACATCCTTCCTCGCCAATGATTTCTGTTACAACTTGACTCCAACCACCAGGAGCAGCACCCAAATCAACAACCTTATGGTCTGGTTTAATAATCTTATACTTCTTGTTTAGCTGTTTAAGCTTAAATGATGCACGGGAACGATAATTCTCCTTCTTGGCTAGTTTATAGTAGTGTTCCTTATCATGCTTTGCCTTCCATCTACTCATATTATCATACCCCCCCTCAATGTTTGAATCTGCTAAAGTCCAATGACTTACAACTACAACCCGCTATTTTAACAATACTCGCTTCAACGTCGCTACCATTAACTTCGATTAGCATAACGGTAGCATCAGCCATACGTGGATTAGTGGGACTACCCGGATTCAATAACAGGATATCCCCAATTTGTTCAATCAATGGTTTATGTGTATGACCAGTAATCAGTATGTTAACACCCAACTGGCGTGCAAGATAGCATAACTGTTGCGTGTCACCCTTAGGATAGACAACACCATGACTCAAGCCAATCTTAACATCTTCAACTTCAATTATTTCATGATTATTTAAACCTAAATCAGGATCACAATTCCCATTAACAGCCACAACAGGTGCGATTGATTCAAGTGATTTAATCACAGATAACTCCTCGATGTCACCGGCATGTAATATTAAATCCACATCTTTAAAAGTATCAAAAACTTTAGACGGGATTTCACTACTTCTACATGGTATATGCGTGTCTGATATAACTCCGATTAACATTAAATACACTCCTCGTAAATCCTATAACTTCTTTGATAATATGCTCTAAACGTATATCTATTTATAGATATTATAATTTATAATTAAGCATTACTCCCAATAACACCTCTTTAAACAATTGTTTAAATAAATCCCACACACATTTAATAAACACGTTCATAGCTTAAAATGGGTCTAAAACAAAAATATAGTTTAATCTAATTTAAAAAATATTTTTCCATTAAATACTGGGAAAATTTTGTCCTTTGCATAATCAATAATGTCAGCTATGCCTTTTAATATTTTCACAACTACTTAATCGGATTTAAATCTCCTTAACTTTAGAAATCAACTATTTCAACAAAAAAATGATGGGATATGGGAAAATATCCCCCTAGAATAAAATTTGGTGAGTATAATAAAACATTCAAAGATAAATCAACCTTTGAACAACCCCTTTTTTCCATAACCATTAATTTAACCTACATATTCTTTTAATATTAAAACCTGTAGTCAAATTATTAGTCTAATTTACTACTGTGAACGTTTTTGTCACATTTGAAAGATTGTATACCGAGTTACCCTTAAATGTCACTGTAATATTATTTGTACCTACTTGGGTAGCTGTGTAATTTATAGCATAATTTCCACTAGCATCTGTTTTAGCATTATATTGGACACCATTAATCATTAACACTATTGGAGCATTACCTATAGTTTCTCCCGTACTTTTAGTAACTCTACCACTAATAACTATTAGATCAGAATACTGTGTTTCTGGAATATCATTCAATGTTATAGTAGTATCCTTTTTATCGACGGTGAACGTTTTAGGTTCACTAAAGATACTGTTATATCCTTTGTTTCCTTTGAATACTGCGTAGATGGTGTTGGT
>MUZZ01000252.1 GCA_003266075.1 Methanosphaera sp. rholeuAM74 | reverse complement strand
AAAAATGAGTTTTGGCGGACCCCCCACGAACACTAAAAAATGGGACAACATAAAAATGAGACACATGTGGACCAAAATCATCATAAACCCAGACCACACCATCACACTCATAACATACCAACCAGCATGCCCACAATGCAACTACACCAGACACACATACGACCCCATACGAGACGAAACATACTGCACACACTGTGGATTAGTACTACGAGGTCCACCCACACACGGCATAACATACCCCCCACACCTCAACATCAAAAAAACAACCAAAACAATAAAACCACAACCCAAAAACAACATAATAGGAGAAAAATAGACAATGAACCACGAAAATCAGAAAATAATAATCCAAATATTCGGAGGATGCACCCTACTACTACTCACCGGGATAATACTAATCACATACAAACAAGGATACCAACCAGAACTAACAACCAGCCTAACAGGACTAGTAATGGTATTCGCAACAGCACTAGCAACATTCCTTTCTACCAAAACCATGACAGAAAAACAAGAAACAACACTAGAACAATACTACACAAACCAAACACCAACACAAACACATGAACTACAATTCACAACACAAGCAGAACTACAACAATACCTAGCCGAACACACAATAGAAGACATAATACAACAAACAACAACAAAAGAAACACAAGAGGACAAACAAGATGTGCAACAATAAAAAAACAACACCACACCCAGACAAGACAACAACACCCCCCAACGACTACAGATTCCTCGACTACCGACTCACACAACTAGAAAACAAACTAGAACGAGGACTAGACACAATAGAACAAGAACAAAGAAGATACAACCTAGAAGTCATGAAAACACTCACAAACCTACAAGAAGGACAAAACAAGACAACAGAAAACATAGCAAAACTACGACAAAGAATAGACAACATGGACGAACAAATGAAATGCCTAGACAAACTAAAAGAAACAGCAAACAAAAACACAGCAAAAATCAAAGCCACAAACCACCGAATAGACGTCATCCAGAAAATACTATTCGCAGTAGGAGGAGCAGCAATAAGCGCACTATTCACAGCAATAATAAGCATAACACTACTACTCATGCAAACACTATAGGAATACAAAACATGATAGCATACTCACTAAATAACAAAAACAACCCCCAAGTACCATTCTACATAGGAATCACCAACAACCTAAAACGCAGATTCAAACAACACAAACAAAACTACAAAAATCATCAACCATACATCAATAACAAAAATGACTTCATAATACATCAGATATGTGACACAGGAGATAATCAATACTCAAAAACACTAGCAGAAAAAATAGAAACCAATCTCATAAAACAATACAATACAGTAAACCATGGAAGTAATAAAGTATACACTACCCATAAATTCTCTAAAGAAATGTGGAACACAGAAAACTACCAAAAAACATACAACAAATGCTTCAACAAACAATCAAAAACAAAAGCCCAAAAAACAAGACAACAAAACAAACACAAAAAATTCAAAAAAATCATCAAAACAATACACGATGACCCATACGCATACACAACACAAGAACTAATAGAAAAAAGCAAATTCAAAAACCAAAACTCACTAGACAACTACTGCCAAAAATACCACAACCAAAAATTCAACCAATGGCTACACCAATACCAACAAAAATGGCAAAAATACATGAACAACCACCTAAACAAGAAAACCAACAAAACGAAAAAAAATGAACAAAACTGAAAAAAACAAAGCGAGGTATAATAAATGTGCAAGAAATAAAACCATGGGAAAAACAACCATACGAAAGAGACCACAACCTATTCCAAGACTACCTACTATTCGACGGAACACTAGAACAATTCGCACAAGAAAATGGGATAAGTCAATCAAGGGTATCTAAAGTATCAGCCAAACATAACTGGAAAACACGAAAACAAGCATACAAAGAACACATATCACAAAAACAACTACAAAAAAGAGAAACACAACTAGAACAACACATGGACAAAGAATACCAAATAATAGAACTCTTCGACGAAATGCACCTCCTACTAATGCAATCACTAAAAAACAGATTCACCAAAGGAAAAATAAAAGAAAGCACAGCCAGCTTCACAATGAAAAACATCAGCGACAGCAGACGACTAAACAACCAACTAGCATACCTACTAGCAGGTAAAAGTGACACCATACCACCAGAACAAACACGGAAAGTCAGTATAAACCATGAAATCAGTCCTAGTAATTCTCCTGAAGAACTACGTAAACGTATTGATGAAAAACTAGAACAAGGTAGTCAGAAGATACAAAGAAAGGAAGTGTATGAAGAGTGATAGTAGACTACGAACAAATAAAAACTACTATCACACCACTACAGAAAGACATATACATGGAACAAATACTCAACAACCCATACATACCAGACAATATTGACCCCTACTACGAACAAGCCATAATCCTAATGGATGAAATGGACAAACAAGACCCAGCCAACCGACTAGTAGCAGGTGGAGCATACAGTGGTAAAAGTGAACTAGTAGCCATCGATGTATGCAGATTCCTAATGTACCCTGACTACCGTGCACTACTACTAAGAAACACACTAGTACAAATGAAGATGCCAGGTGAAGTCAAAAGCAAACTAGAATCATGGCTATGTGACGAAGAACGACTAGGAGACCATGTCTGTACACATAACAAGAGTGACCATTACTTCAAAGCACCAAGTGGTGCAGAAATACATTACGGTGGCTGTGATAGTGAAGTACAGATGGACAAGTACCGTGGTAGTAGTTACAACAGGTTATACCTCATCGAGGCATCAGAAATCAATGGAGTAGCACTCGACTTCCTAAACAGGAGTGTCCGTCCACCAGAGGGTAGTACTAGTAATATCCAGGAGATGTGTATGTATGTCAGTAACCCTTCTTGGGGTCCTGGAGTTGACTACCTGAAGAAGACCTTCATAGAGGAGGGCAGTCCAAATAAGTATTATAACCTAGACTTGATGATGAACCCTTATGTCCCTCGTGAACGATATGATAAGCGTCTTTCAATGATGGACCCCCAGAGTCAAGCATTCATGCGATTCGGTGACTGGGATTACGTGCAGAAAAACGGCTTACTAATATCACAAGAACAATTCGACCAAAGCCAGATAAGGTACAATAACTCATTTTACAAGGACATCAACTTCAACTTAGTCAGCATAGACCCAGCAGGTGAAGGACACGACTACACCAGCATGACACACATGATGCTAATGAACAATGGAAAAGTAGTCATCGATGACAACGTATTACTCAGTGATAGCTTCATCGAAGAAGCAATGTTTGACTTTGTAGAACGACAACAAGAAAAGTATCCCATCTTTGTCATGCTTGTAGAGGGTGAAGGTGGAAGTATGGGAGTGTACGGAGCAAGACACTTTGAGGACACACTAGCAAAACTACGAGAACAATACCCATTTGAGGTGGTGACAGTGCCAGTACAGGGAAAAGGAAAGAAATACCGTAGAGCACAACCAGTAGCATATGGTATAAGAAGTGGACTTGTCAAGATAAACTATGCCATACCCAACAAGTTACAACTAAACAACCAATTCCACTACATAACACCAGTAACAGAGGAAATGAAGAAACTGCCTAGCCCAGACTTCCTAGATAGTGTGAGCCAGGGCTATAACTGGATGGTAAGTGAATTAGGAATAGAAGATGAATACACATACAAAAACATATCAACAGAAAATGGAGAAATAGAATAGCATGACATCGGATGTAATAAATCTAGGAGAAGTAGAAATAAAAAATGACTACATAACAGACGAACTAATCTCCTTCAAAGACAAACTAGAAGAAGCACTAGCAAATGTGGGAACACCCGCCAGTTACAAGGACACACAAATGGATAATGACTACCTACAACCATACATTCCATTACACCTGGCAAGATACGCATACCACCATAGTAGTACACTACGTAGTATCATTGAAAGCTTCAGTCAGGACGTGTTCCTGAACGAGTACAGCCTCAGCGACCCAGAAGAAGATGCAACCGTGATAGATAAGCTGTGGAATAACGTCTACAACAAGTACCAGTTATACCTCGCTGGTATTGACTGGCAAATCTATGGCTATGGTGTGGCAGAAATAACTGATAACGGTCGTGAAATGAAAGTATCACAGATACCAGCACACCTTGTACGGCTTCGGAAGATACCTTTCCATCATCCATTACTTAATCGGACGTACTACTTCTACTATTGTGAACAGAACGTGAACGGAGTACAGGTACTGCTACGGTTGGTGGGCTATGATTATAGTATGCTTGATGATTTTGGTGTAGACCATGGAAGCCGTGGTGTGTGCATCTGGATTGGTGGCTGTAATGAAACACCATTCTTTGATATCCCTCGGTGGATAGCTAAGCGTAGGAGTTTATTCACTGATATGGCTATTGACGAGTATAATAGTCGCAAGATAGAGCGTGGTAATATTAATGCTGGTCTTCTCCTTATTACGGGTCCACTTGAACGGAAGGATCCGAGTCATCCTGATAAGAAAACTATTGATGAAACCATTGAGGATGGATTGCGTGGTGGAGATAGTGGTACACTGGTACAGTATTTGGGGTCTTCTAGTACTAGTCAGCCTGTGGATATGAAGTATCAGGTTTTTGAGGATAATAATTATGAGTATTTTGGTTTTCTTCAGGATAGGTGTGTGGATGACTTGTTGAAGGCATTTAAGATGCCTAAGGTACGTTTGGCTATTGATGATACTAAGGAGAGTATGAATAGTCATAAGAGTGATAGTTTGTATGAGATTTATAATCGGGAGATTTTTGCTTCTCAGATGTTTGTTCAGCCTGTCCTTGATGTTTATGATAAGTATTTTATGGGTGTGAAGAGTGATGTTGTGATTAGTACTCCTGAGTTTACTGATAAGACTAGTACTCGTGTGAGTACTGCTGTGGAGTTGTTTAATGAGGGCTTGTTTACTTTGGCTATGTGTTTTGAGTTGTTGGCTCCAGTGTATCCGAATATTGATTTTACGTGTAGTGATAGTTTTAGTGAGGATTTGTTGAATACACGGTTTTATCATGGTCAGCCTTTGGGTGGTAGTAGTATTGGTGGTGGTGGTTATGATGGATTGGATGAGTTGGGTGGTGTGTTGGATGGTGTGAATGAGTTACTGGTGGGTGATGGTTTCAAGCCACTCCAGTACCCAGAGTAAAAATGATGCTTTGACCCATGTACAAGTTTTCTAGAAATATTGCAAAAAAATCTTATAAAGGAAAAAAGAACATGAAACTACCTGAAAAAACTATACAGAAAATAAGACAATACCTCCACACAAGAAAAGCACAACTAGACCCAATAACACGATACCTACTAACACTAAACAAAGATTACCTATACTACTACCTATGGCTACACCCACAAGCAATACAAGACCCCACCACTAGACAACAAATACTACAATACTACCTCAAAGGAAACACATTCAGAAGAGAAACACTAGACTACTACCACGACAAACACAGCCCCACACTAGACTACAACCTACGAAACCTCATAAGAGACAACACCAACTACAACATAGAAAAACATGGAAACAACCAGAGAAGAACAAACAACATACAAATCAACCTAGATAAACAAAACCTGAGAAACAACATATACCAAGACCTGCTAGACAAGTACAGACAATTACACCACGACACAATGGACAATGTCATCAAGGATGCACCCACACCAGAGAACCCCATAGACGACGAAAAACAATCAGACACAAAAAAGAAGATAGACGACATCCTCAAAAAACACAGAGAAAAAATGGACAAACGACACAAAAAAATACAGAAAGACGCAGAAAACAAGATAAAATGGAGAACAGAATTAACAAAAGACCCCTCAGAACGCAAAAAATACAAAATATGGATACAACACCCCAATCCTAAAACAAGACACACTATAACAAATGGGCAAAAAGTACCCCTAGAAGAAAAATTTGAAGTAATCAATGACAGGACTGGTCAAATAGATTTTCTAGATCATCCTGGAGATGGAAAAGGAAGTATTGGAAATATAGCAAATTGTTATTGTACTATGGAATTCACAGATGATGATTCAAATTTGTATAATCCTGATAAATATTCAGTTACTGATGCTTATGAAGAATTAGTTGAGAAAACTGAAAAACTCGAAAAAATGTTATCTAAAAAAGCTATCAAATTAACTAATGATGCGACATTACTGGGAAGTAAAGAAGATATTCCTTGGATAATAACAAGTTTAAAATTAGGCTATAAACAACACAGACGTATGAGGATAACTGACTTAAATAAAGCACTAGAAAAACGTGACGGATTATTAACAAATGGGTATTTAAAAAGTGATTTTAACTTAGAGATAGCACATGGTAAAATTTGGTTAGAACATACCACATTATCTAGAGATTCATTGAAATTAGATTCATTGACTAAAAACACAAATTCACATAGTTATAATACTATTGCCGAATTACTTCGTGGTAGAGCTATTGATATAACTTCATATTCTCCTGAAGAAAGAAATGCGTTAGATTTTTATTCACGTGATGAATTTTACTCTACATTTAATTCTTGGCAAAGGTCGAACTTTTCAGATGAAATAATTGAATCTGCTGTTAATAATGAACAATCATTATTATATGGAAGAGATAAAACTGAAATTAACGAATTATTTAGGAAAAATTATGATGTTCTTAAGCAGATGCAGATAGAATTAAATGAAGACATGATTATGTATCATGGTCAAAGAAGGTTATATGATAGTGATGGGGAGGAATTGAAAGAAATAGGTGAATGGGATAACACTATTAGCTTAGGTTTGTTTAGACAAAGTGGGGAAAAATATGCTACTGATGATGATGGAAATAAAAATATTTTGTATCGTATATATGTTCCTAAAGGAACGAAAATCACTCCTATTCTACAGATGAGTCAACCAGATTATATTGATGAATCGGAGGTATTGTTGGGTAAGGGACATAAATATAAGGTAGATCATTATTATATAGAAGATGGATTTTCAATTAGGGATTCACGATTACTTTAGAAAGAGGTATATATAATAATCAACAAATATAGTCATAAGGAGGACTACTTATGGTTGAATTTCATCCAAGATATAGTGAGAAAAGTGTTAGGGCACATAGGGAGTATTTTCCAGAGATAATTGAGTATATTAAAGAACATCCTGAAGAAGTACCCCTATATAAATTAATAAACTTTTATACATATGCTTTAGGACGTGACGATTCATTAGTGGAATCTGCAGGATGGCTTATTGCTAAAAAGCCTTGGACTGATTATAACTTAAAATACAATCGAATGTGGCGACATGGTCATTTTATGTCTCCTAATGAATATACTGAGT
>MUZZ01000154.1 GCA_003266075.1 Methanosphaera sp. rholeuAM74 | reverse complement strand
TAGTGGATCTGCTTTTCTATCTAATCCGAGGGTTGTACGTTTGTATTGTGTGTCTTTCCATCGGAAGTTTTATCTGTTATCTTTTAATTTTTTTGCTGCGAATAATCCTGGCAAATTTATTCCTCCATTTTAAACTTAATTTTTTTTTTGAATTGGATTATTAAATATAAGACTTTATTATTGTATTAGCTTATATTTCTTTTATGCTGTGCTGTTTTTTGCATAATTTTTTTTCGTTGTTTTTTCAACCGAGTTTTTTTAGAGAGTTTAGGATGATTAACAATTTGATAACTTATATGTTATTCACTCCTAATATTGAATCATAAAAATGGTTATTTTATGATTATGTCACTAATTTTGAAATGTCTTTTAGCAAATTGTCTTGCTCGCTGAATGTTTTGACCATCCTTTCCTATGGCTATGCGTTTATTCTTTGAGTCAAGATCTAAGGTGGCGATTTTATTACCTTTATTATCAGTAGTTATCTTTACGTCTTTAATATCTGCTGAAGATAATAAATTTTTTATAAATTCGCCTGGATCGTCTGAGTGTTCAATTACTTCAACACTCTTATCGACCGATTTCTGCATTTTAGCAATGGTTGACCCACGTCTCCCTATTGCTAAACCCATATCTCCTTTTTTTACTAAAAAAGTAACTTTATCATGTTCGTCATCTATAATACAGTCTTTAACCGTTGCGTTTGTTGTTGTTTCAAACAAACTGATATATCTAATTTCATTGGTTGTAAACTTGACGGACATAATATTCAATTACCCCTTAAGCTCTAATATGTTAGAGTCACCTGGTTCTTGTACTACTAAGGTTGTTACCGTGAATGGTTTACCACAGATTGAACCTAATTCAACACTAGAACCTTCAAATGTGTATACTGGCATATCGGATAATTTAGCATATGCTTCAATATCCTCTTTAACGTTTTTTGGAGCATTAGCTGCCATGACAACTAATTCACCATTACCAAGCTTTATAGCCTGAATGCTTTTATTGGAACCTAGTATAACCTTACCAGTATCTACGGCTACACGTATCCCTCTTTCTATATCCATGTATTTCCTCCTAGTTTATTTCTTTCAT
>MUZZ01000002.1:1951-5552 GCA_003266075.1 Methanosphaera sp. rholeuAM74 | reverse complement strand
GTGATTTCGATTTCTGGATGTGCTATTGGATAGTTTTCTACGGCTATGATCTTAGTACTGTTTATTATTGTTACTTGTTCGTCTTGTGAGTTGATTGTGTTATTGTTTATTAGAATATCATCACTTTGTGCTATTACATATACTCCAGGACCAACTGTTGTTGTTACCATGTCATTCTGTGTTACGGTAGAGTCGGTTACTTTGTCTAGGATTATTGCTGAAGTGTATGGTTTTATCCAGTCGACTGTTTCGTTTGTTCCGAATGTTTCTCCTTCACTGCTAATAGTGTTGTTTTTAATGGTGAATGTTGTTCCCATTACTGCAATACCAACTGTGTTGTTTCCTGTGATAGTCAGTGTATTGTTTTTAATGCTGGTGTTAAGTACTGCTGGTTTGGATGAACCTACGTTACTGAATACTTCTATACCGTATACTTGGTCTGAATCAGCAAGTATTGTGTTGTTTTCTATTATGTTGTTTTCAAAGGTTTTTCCACCCCAACTGCTTAGCACTATACCATATGCAGTATCTTTATATGCTCTTCCAGCTTGTAATTCTATGTAATTGTTTGCTATTGTGTTGTTTGATGATGGACTTTCCATTAACTGTATACCATTAGCGTATGTTGATGAGTTCATGTGTATTGTGTTGTTTCTGATTGTGCTATTGTATGTACTTGGTCCAAAGTTTATAGCATAAATGTAGTCAATTCCCTGTCCATTTATCACATTGTTTGTGATGGTGTTGTTGTATATGTTCACTCCAGGTTTTCCCTGTACTGTTATTGATTCAATAGTACCCATATTTCCGCCTTTAGTCGTAGCATTTACTAGGAATTCATTGTCTGATATGATGTTGTTGCTTCCTGCTACCCATATGTTTATGATGGGTGCTAGGTTTGGTTGTGCATCGAAGTCAACACTTGATGATGGACCACATGTCAGTATAGTTGAATTGATTACCTTGTTGTTGTTTGTGTTGATAACGATTGTCTGTGCTTTAACTCCTTCTGTTTCATGTGTTATGTAACAGTTTTTTATTGTGTTGTAGTCTGTATCAAGGTATATGACATACTCCATGTCTTCGGTATCAAGTGCAAATTGGACGTTGTCTAGTACCAGATGACCGTTATCTAATACAGTTATGCTACTGTCAAGGAATACTGTGTCTTCGTCTTGTTCCCCTTTTATTGTGATGTTCTTATCAATCTTTAGTTCTAACATGAAGAAGTCTCCACTAAATGTTAGAACGTCACCGTTTTTTACTGTAGAGGTTAAGTATCCGTCATAATCGAAGTAGGTATCGATGTTATCTTCGGTTACAGTGTAAATTTTTGTTTTTATTTCTTTATCCGTCTTTGTTATCGTGTCTTTTTTTATAGTTTCAACGTTTTTGTCATTTTCTATAACTTTGTCTTCTGGAGCAGAGTTAGTGTCTACTGCTTGTTTTTCAATAGTGTTTGTGCTTGTTGTATCAGTTGTGTTGTCTGATTGTGTAGCACTAACTACTGTTAGTCCAGTTAGTAAAATTATAAGTGCCATGACAAATATGATTGTCTTTTTATTTGACATTATATTTTAAACTCCATTTATCTTATTCAAATTATTTTTATTTGAATGATATATTTTATGTTTCTAATAATTAATAAATTAATTGGATGGAGTATCTAACATGGTGTATCTAGGTTATTTTTATTTAAAAAAAAGGTATTGTGTGGGGTGGTGATTTAATTATATGTTTTTTGACAGAATTGTAGATTTTAATCTATTATTAGCAGTCTTCCATTGTACCGTTTAGGTAACTTTCGTATCCTTTGAAATCCATTAGTCCGTGTCCTGAGAAGTTTACTACGATTGTTTTTTCTTCACCAGTTTTTTTACATTCTCTTGCTACATCTATTGCAGCTTTTATTGCATGGTTTGTTTCTGGTGCTGGTATTACTCCTTCTGATTGTGCGAAGAGTTTTCCTGCTTCAAATACTTCACTTTGGCTTACTGTTTTTGGGGTTATGTATCCTTCTTTTGTTAGTAGTGATACTTGTGTGTTCATTCCATGGTATCTTAGTCCTCCAGCGTGTACTGATGGTGCTACGAAGTCGTGTCCTAGTGTGAACATTTTTAGTAGTGGGGTGAATCCCATGTTGTCTCCGTAGTCGTATTCATATTTTCCTTGTGTTAGTGTTGGACATGCTGATGGTTCTACTGCTAGGAATTCACAGTCTGTGTTTCCTTTGATTTTTTCTTTGAGCATTGGGAACATTGATCCTCCGAAGTTACTTCCTCCACCTACACATGCTATCATGGTGTCTGGTTCTTCTTCTGCGATTTCTAGTTGTTTTTGTATTTCTTGTCCTATTACTGTTTGGTGTAGTATGACATGGTTTAGCACACTTCCTAGTGTGTATTTGACTTTGTCATCTGTTAATGCGTCTTCAACTGCTTCTGATATTGCTATTCCGAGTGATCCTGGGTGGTCTGGTGTTTCTTCGAGTACTTGTTTTCCTACTTCTGTGTTGGTACTTGGTGATGGGTATACTTTTCCATCGTATAGTTGCATTATTGTTTTCCTGAACGGTTTTTGGTTGAATGATACTCTTACCATGTATACTGTTGCTTCTATTCCCATTAGTGAACTTGCTAGGGATAGTGCTGTTCCCCATTGTCCTGCTCCTGTTTCTGTTGTGAGNNGCTTTTTTAGCGTAGTATGCTTGTGCTATTGCACTGTTTAGTTTGTGGCTTCCTGTTGGTGAGGTGTCTTCTCTTTTGTAGTATATCTTGGCTGGTGTGTTTAGTTTTTCTTCTAGTCCTATTGCCCTGCATAGTGGTGTTGGTCTTCCTAGTCTTTGGTATAGTTCTCTTACTTCTTTTGGTATTGTTATGTATCTGTCTGTTGCGAATTCTTGGTTTAAACATTCTTCTACGAATATGTTTGGTAGGTTTCCTATTTGGTCTTTTCCTTCACTGTTTTTTGGTATTGGCAGTTCTTTTGGTAAGTCTGCGTTTATGTTGTACCATTTGGTTGCCACGTCGTCGCTTGTTAGTTCTATTTTGTATTGCATATTTATCACCTAATCCTGATTATTGTATATTTTTATACATTGATGTATATTTCTTTTCATTGTTATACTAATATGTGTAATTGCTAGTATTTAAATGTTTTCTTAAAAAAGTAAAATATAAAAAAGTAAAAAAAGGAGTTATTTTCTTATTGGGGGGTAGATTGGATTTAATTCATATAAATGTAAATAGAATAAACCTATTAACATAATAATCATGAGATTAAGTTTTAAGAATATTTTTCCAGCCTTTATTATGATTTCTTTTAGCATTTTTATTTCCTCCTTAAAACCTGTTATAATAACTATTTCTTTAATCTGTTCTTTTGAACTTTAGTAAAAAATTATTACATAAACTATACCCATACCCCTATAGGTATAATTATTAATGTGGCAATAAAACTATAAATAATAAACCTAAAAAATACGTAAAAAAAGTTGAAAAAAAAGAATAAAAATTGATTAGTTATAACGAAGATGCAATACTTTTAACTTCATCTATAAATCCTTCTAACTCGTCCTTGTCACCAGCCTTGGTAGTACCCT
>MUZZ01000002.1:0-1894 GCA_003266075.1 Methanosphaera sp. rholeuAM74 | reverse complement strand
TCTGGCTGAGCCTGAGTAAAGATAGTAACAACTTTCTTACCCTCTAAAGACTTACTAGGATTTCTGGAAATCTGATAAAACCTATCAATAAAAGCCTTAGCCTGAGCACTAATCTGACCATAATAAATAGGGGAAGAGAAAACTAAAACATCAGCATCAAGCAATGACTTAATAATGCTATTACCATCATCATCAATAACACAATCACCCTCAACACAGCCCATACAAGCATTACAGCCATGTAAATTCTTATCATTCAAGAAAATGTACTCAGTATCACCATCAACACTATCAAGAAACTCCTTAACTAAAACGTCACAATTACCATCCTTCCTAGGACTACCTACTACTCCTAAAACTTTCATAAAATATCACCTAAAAATTATTTACTTATAATAATATATATGTCATTCATCCTTTTTAAATAATTATAGAAACAAACATAACTAAAATAAAAAGATAAAATCAGAAACAAAAACATTAAACTAGCCTAAGACCAATCAGACCAAAAAATAAGAAAAAGGGGATATGAAAAATTATTCTTCAATCGTAAACTCAGCAGAATCACTAGCCCTATAATAGAGCATATTTTCAAATACAGCAGTTAATTCATATGAATCACTAGTAAAGTCACTATTAATAATATAATCTAGTGTTGCAATACCATTAACCACATCTACAAAGATTAAGTTACCACTATCATCTTCCAAGGTATTTCCATTTAACTTGAATGCAACTTTTCCACTAGTAACTAGTGCATCACCATCAGTTATTCTTGCCTGAAGTGTGATAGTATCTCCTATAGATGTAGTAATATCCGTACTTAGTATTTCTACATTTGCTTCACGTTTATATATATCTAATCCTGTGTTGATAGTAGCTTGTTTATAGATACTAGTACCACTATATACTACAGTCATTTCAGCATCACTTCTTAGCCATCCAACAGGAATTTCATAATCAGCTAGACAAATTTGGCCATTGATTACGCTGAATATAGTGTTACCATTTGTATCTTCAAGTAATTCACCATTAATCATAACATATGCCGTTCCATCACTTATAACACCACCATCAGTACCATCAACAAAGTTTATAGTAATATCTGTTAAGTTACCGATAACACCAGTAGCTATAACTGATATTTCCACGATATTGTTGTCAGGAGTGTTTCCACTCATGGACACGTTTTGACTATAATTATCAACAAATACAGCATAATCATTCTTACCCATGGTAGTGTTCATGTAGTTGTCAGAGATAACTGTATTGTTAGAGTTAATCAGATAAATGGCGTATCCACTATCTGCTGTGATGCTGTTATTACTTATTGTGGTGTTTTTTGAATCTTTAATCAGTACTGCAAAAATACTATGATTAGATGTAACATTTATCACGTTGTTTGTAATATTAGTATTGTTTGATTCAACTATCAATGCAAGATTTTCATAATTATTTTCATCTGTAATGATGAAAGTGATGTTTTCTACATTCATATGTGCATTACCATTTATAACAATTGTACAATCGTTCAGTATGGTGTTCTCATCAAATCCTGCCACTGCTTTAAGCTCGTCTCTATCAAATCTCATGAGAACATTACTAAACTCTCCATGGAGTACTAGGATACTTTCATCATTCAATGTCTTATTGAATATACCGGTTTCATCAAAGAATTCTGAGTAGTTTTCCATAGTAACGTTAAGTATAACTGCTGGTCCATTCTTAATTATCGTAGCACTACCGGATATATCATTTATTGTTAATGAAGCAATACTATCATTTGTAATTAATTGATTATAGCTGATTGTGGTAGTTTCATTGTAGTTTATTATAGTATATTCATTGTTTGTTGTAATGTTGTTTCTAGTTATTGTAGTGTTACCTGCCTTAT
>MUZZ01000060.1:393-7521 GCA_003266075.1 Methanosphaera sp. rholeuAM74 | reverse complement strand
AGGATTTGGTATGTTTCCTCATATGAGTATGGGTTGAAGTTTATCTCATTAGCATTGAATATTGACCCCACATTCTTGTCGAGGATGTATCTGAAGTCAACGTCGGATATGACTGCGAAGATACCCGTCCTCACACCTTCAAATGATTCGTATGCTCTGAGGATTTCATAGAATACAGTGCTAATAACATTGCCCTTGAAGAGATGGTTAATATCATCTAATGCAACAATCAACGCCTTTCCAGTATCATATAGTTCATTCATTACTGCGTTATAAATCTTTGCAAAGGGTACTCCAGTTTCTGGTGGGGTGTGACCGAACATCTTCTTATAGATTTGTGAGAATATGTCATACTTTGTGGAGTGTAGCTGACAGTTAACATAGACACATATTAGCTCATCGCTACAGTCGAGCTGAGCCATTTCAAAGAGCTTCTTTATCGCTGTTGTCTTACCCGTAGCTGGTGGTCCGAGAATGATATTGTTGGTTGGTTTTCCCTTCATCAGTGCAGGTCTTAATGATAATGCCATTTCCTCCATTTGTGGTTGTCTTAACTTGAAGTTTTCTGGCAGATAATCAGAGTTAAAAACTGTTAAATCCTTGAATATGGTCTCATCATACATTAATATATCGTTTAGTTCCATTTGATTCTAATCCTCCAATAGTAAATATTTCTAGTCATAATATGAGTTAACATCATATGCTTCCAACAGCAAATGCTATAAACGCTATCAGCATCCCAATCTTCATATACTTTGACACCCTATGCAAGTTACCCGAACTCATATCCTTAGTTGCTAATAGTCCTGAATAGATGAATATCACATCTGCAAACAAGACAATCACGAGGTAGTACACATTAAAAATTCCAGTAACATACAGGATTGGACTTAGGATACATGTGATGACATTAAGTATGAATGCGACTAGAACAGCCCTGTCCACGCCATAGACGATAGGGAAAGTACTGGCATTCTCCACTAAATCCCCCTCAACATCCTCAGCATCCTTAACAATTTCCCTCGACAACGTCATAAGAAATGCAAAGAAGCCCAAAATGATTGATAAAATGTAATCATCAGTAATCAAACCACCATAAACGAAGGTTAAGCCAGTAAGTAAGCTGACAGTAATATTACCAATAAGGCAACGCTGCTTAAAATCATAGGCATAGACAATCATAATTAAAGAGCAGACTATAACAGTCAAGCCGTTTGCAACTGAAATCATAAAACCAAGAATTATGGCAACCAAAAACAAAACCAGTGCATAATACAATGCGTGGTCACGTCTAATTCTACCAGATGGAATGGGTCTATAAGGCTTATTAACCTTGTCAATCTCATAGTCAAAATAGTCATTAATGACGTTGCCACCACCAGTAGCAACAAAAACGCTAACAGCACCAACAAGTATAGCCATGCTATATGTATGTCCGACGACTGCCATAAGCAAAACAGCAATAGAAGCCATAACAGCATTAGCTGGTCTGATAATCTCAATATATGAATTCATATGTCATCACGTTTAAATGCTATGTTTATATTTATATATTTACATATTATGTCGTAGGATGTTAATTAATTTTTTTGAAAAGCTCATTCTGCAATTGCAAATAAATCATCCACATCTTTAATAGTTAGTGATTCTTGTTCTTCTATTTCATGTATAAATTTGTCATTGTAACCTTTGAACTATGGTTTGTTCTCGAAATCTTCGAGGTATACCTGTTTGTTGAAATATTCTTCATGTTTTTCCAAGATTTTAGAATCATCGTATCATTATTTTTTCATTGTTATATGTGTATACCCCTTTTTATCATATTTCGGTTTAAGTAAACTTATATAGTTCACATCTTACTAGCATATAATCAATGGGTTTTCTTGTTATATTGGGGTGTGATTGTGATGGTGTAAGCAGCACATTTCATCTGACCTCTTTTCATTGTTATGTCTTACTTGGCTAAAGCGCTTTATCATATATGGCTGGGATGATTTATTCTAAAAATGGATAATGTTGGTTTTTTACCTCATACACCTCCCATGAGAATAATAACTATAAAAATAATACCTTAATATAACTCCATCATGGCTATGAATAAGTATAGAACGTATATGATTATATAAATATTATTTTAAAAGTTATAATTTATTATAATTACAATATCCGACGTCAATATTACCTAAGAGTTACTTCTAACTTGTTTTCTGGATTTCACAATGGGAGATTATATGGGAAATTGCATGGTTTGATCTAATTAAGAACGTATTTTAGGTTTTCACGGTATCCGTTAACTATATTATGATGAAATTAGAAATATAAATATCATTGAAATAGATAATTGTATTTTTTCATAAAAGTTAAGTATTAGTTTAAAACCTTCTAAAAAAAAGCATTGAATCTATGATGGAAATACAATGTTAAGACTCTATTTTATTAACGTGGTGCTTTTTTGGGTTTTTGTTAAGATAAGATTAATATGAATGCTTTGGTAATTATATTGAATATTATGTGATATATATGTTTGATAATAGAAAATATTTATTAATATTCACTCTTCTATTATTATTGGTATTTGGTTTGACAATTGTCAGTGCAGCTGATAACAGCAATTCAACGGTTAAGGATACAGTCACAGTCGCAAGTCCTGACGTTGTCACGGCAGATGTTTCTAATAATATTGAAGTGAAGGAAAAGACAAGTAATTATGAATATGAGGATACTAATTCGGTTTCAAAGAATAGCTTAGTAGCAAAACATGATACGACTAACAAGGACATAAAACAGGCTACAACAACTACAGTTACAAACTACAATGAATTAATTAACGCAGTTAATTCTGCTAAGCAATCTTATGTGGATGTCTATACCATATCCTTACAACCTGGAGACTACACTGCAACTGCTAACCTTACTTGGCGTCTAGCTACTGGTAGCACACGTAACTTAGTCATAGAAGGAAATGGTATTGAATTAAATGGTGGGAACACTTATAACTTTATGCACATATCTGCGGGTTATAGTTTAGTATTGAACAATATCTCATTCAAACAATTTACTAGGGATAACGGTGCTGTAATATACAATTATGGAGGAAACGTCAACATAAGTAATGCTAACTTCACAAATAACTCTGCAGATGACGGTGGTGTAATACTAAACTATCTGGACGCTAATCTAGTTGTAACAAATTCTAGGTTTACAAACAACTCTGTAATTGATGCTGGAGCAGTATTATATGACTTTGGTAATGCTGTTATATCTAACTCCATCTTTGAGTCTAATAATGGTAGTTATGCTGGTGGAGCAATTTACTTCAAAAATGGTACTATAAATGTGATTAATTCCACATTCATAGATAATCTTGCAGAGTATGGTGGTTCAATCTATGCTGCGGGAGGTAATCTTAGTGTAAGTAGTTCTACCTTCGTGAATAATATTACAAGCCAATTTGGTGGTGCAATATTAAATAGTGGTAGTAACATCACTGTAACGGATTCCATATTCACTAGTCACATGGGAGACAACGGTAATACCACATCTAACCCAAATAGTACAGTTATCGACTCAAATAGTACGGTCATCAACCCAGATGCAATCATATTTCCGGGTAAGAAATCTATCAGTCCTACCTCCAATTTACTCGGTAACGTTCTAGGTGATGGTAATGATGCCCAGTATGATACATACGCTAATGCCATATACAACTTTGAGGGTAAGTTTATCATACGTGGCTGCCAGTTCATGGACAACACGGCAACCTATATTGGTGGTGCAATACTCAACAATGAGTTAGGTGTCCTTGAAATAACAAACTCCACATTCATAAACAATACTGCACATAATGGTGGATCAATAGTCAACTATCTGGGTACAGCCAACATATTTAATTCTACATTCACGGAAAATACTGCAGATAATGATGCTGCGGTGATATTAAATGATGGTGGTAACTTATACGTTTCTGGTTCTGACTTCACAAATAACCATGCTAATAATTCTGGTGCAATATACAACCAGCATGATGGTAATGTCACAATCATTGGCTCTGAATTCACAAACAACTATGCAAACAGTGCTGGGGGTGCAATATACAATGAAGCTAACTTAGATCTGAGTACTTCCAAATTCACCAATAATACTGCAGAAAATAATTTTGGAGGTGCAATAATCAATTTTGGATCTAATCATACTTTAATAAGTGATTGTGAGTTCACTAATAATTATGCACAATCTTACGGTGGTGCAATACTACACTTCAATGTTAGCGGGGTTATGGTGACTGGTTCCACATTTACAAATAACACTGCAACTAGGGGTGCTGCAATATTTCTCTATGGTAACATGAGCGTGGAGAATTCTCAATTCACATCTAACCATGCAGAAAATGGTAGTGCAATATACAATTATGAAGATTCCGGTATTAATATCACGTATTCTAACTTCACAGCCAATACTGGAAGTAATGGTTCTGCAATATACAACTACAATGGTATGATAATGATTATGAATTCTAACTTCACAGACAACAATGTAACAAACAATGGTGCTGCTATATACAACAAAGATGGATTTACCATGATTACCAGTTCTAACTTCATAAACAACAATGCAGACGTAAATGGAACAATATTTAACAATCAAGGTAGTGTTGGTGTGGAAGATTCTACTTTCAGGGGAAACACTCCAGAAAACTTTGTAATACAAAATAATAAAATAGTCCTCGCAGAAAATGACAACTATATAAGTGTAAACAGGGTTTCCATTTACCTTGATGATGATGATACACCAGTCTACACGGGAGCATTAAACGGTTATACTG
Organism: Methanosphaera sp. rholeuAM74; assembly: GCA_003266075.1. GTDB lineage: Archaea > Methanobacteriota > Methanobacteria > Methanobacteriales > Methanobacteriaceae > Methanosphaera. Next base: position 2,699 of record MUZZ01000060.1, on the reverse strand, counting down.
TACCTAAATACCATGTCATACGTGTAATGGTTAATGGTTCAAGCAATAGCACATTCTTTGACAATACGTTTGTCCTAGATTCAATGCTCTACGATGCAACACCTAACAGTTACGCATCCCTTGTTCAGGCAGTTAATGATGCCCGAGCTTTAGGTAGGGGAACTTATAGGATAGGTTTACTACCAGGAGATTATAATGCAACAGCTGACATGATGTTATACGGTGTAAATGGTACAAGAATTGAACTAGTAATTGACGGAAATGGTTTACTACTTGACGGTGGAGGTGTCCACCAATTCATGAGGATAATGCTTGGTAGCAGTTTATCATTGAACAACATTACTCTAGCCAATTATCATAAGCAAAATGCTAGCACACAATATGAGAACGGCTCAGTAATATGCAATGTTCTCAGTGAATTCAATGCTTATAACGTTAATTTCATAAATAACAGCGCAAAAAACGGTGGAGCTATATATAACAACTATGGGGAAGTCACGATAAGCTACTCAAATTTCATAAATAATAGTGCAACAGGAGATGGTGGTGCAATATTCTCCTACACGAACTCATCTGGCATTGATAAGTTAAAAATTTCCAATTCAAACTTCACCAACAACCTCGCTATGGGTCATGGTGGTGCAATTAGTGGTAAAATAGATATGAATACAGGCAATATAACTATCATTTCCCCATTCGATCCTATAACCAACCAATCTACTACCACAGATTCTAACCTATTCACTGATATTAATAACAATATATTCGTAGGAAACTATCCAGAAAACTTCGTAAAAAGTGAGAACACATTATACCTCCAAGAAAACGACAAATACATCCCAAGCTATGCAACAGTAGACATCACCGTGGGAAATTCAACAACTAGAAAAAACTTATCTAACAACGTAGTCGCAGACTACGCACTACCTATAGGAGCATATGATTTAACTCTCGTGGTTAACCCTGATACAAGTGGAAACAGCCTAAACAATACATATCTCCTTAATATAACAAACAATGATTTAACATTAACTGTTGATGATGTAATCTCTGAATACTCAGATACTGTTGCTATAACAGTACATACAAGTGTCAATGTCACTAATGCTAATGTCAGTATCTACGTGGATAATGATGCAATTGCAGATGTGGTAGTAGACAATATTACTGACACTATCGGAGTCAACTTAGATACAAGTAATTACATGACAGGTACTTACCAAATAAGTGTTGAGTATACCGACTGTGTAACTGGTTATACCACGACTGCTACTGGCTTGTTAACAATTAACAAATTAGAAACAATCATAGAATTCGACCCAATCACCGATGCTGAATGCTACACTAATGTAACAATCAGAGGAGAACTAATTGATATGTACGGCGTTCCAGTACCAAATCAATTTATAGAATTACGTGTCGAAGAAGATGTAATTGCTCTAGCAACCGATCCTACTGGATTATTTGACTACACAACAGTATTTAACTCTGCAGGAGAAAAATACGTTGTCGCAACATTCAATGGAACAGATAAATATGAATCATCATCTAATGTGATTATCTTCAACATCACAAAAGCAGACCCAGTCATAACATTGAACGACATTCCAGACAGCGAATACTCTGATAACATTATAATTGGTGGAACATTAACAAGAAGCAGTGGTGAAGCAATCAACAATGCCACGATAGTAGTGACGGTTAACGGTCTAAACTATAACGCAGTAACTGATGCTAGTGGAAGCTACGCAGTAAACTATACAGTAAGTACAGTCGGAGTATACGATGTAACGGCAACATTTGATGGTGACTCTGTCTACAATAGCGTAAACACGACTAAAACATTCAATGTCCTTAAAAAGGATACTGTTATAACATTAGATGATATTCCTAGTGCTGAGTACTCTGATAAGATTACAATTAGTGGAACATTAACTACTAATGCTGGTGTAGCTGTAAATGATGCTACGATAGTAGTGACGGTTAATGGTGTAGACTATAACGCAGTAACTGATGCTAGTGGAAATTATGCAGTAAACTATACTGTGACAAAAGTGGGAACAAACAATGTGACGGCAACATTTGATGGTGACTCTGTCTACAATAGTGCAAGTACATCAGCTACGTTCACAGTTGATATTAAGGATACTGTTATAACATTGGATGATATTGCTAGTGTTGAGTACTCTGATATTATCACTATTAGTGGAACTTTCACTAGAAGTACGGGAGTGCCACTCAAGAACGCTACAATCATAGTCACAATCAATGGTGTAAACTATAACACGAAAACTAATGCAAATGGA
>MUZZ01000060.1:0-254 GCA_003266075.1 Methanosphaera sp. rholeuAM74 | reverse complement strand
TCATAGTCACAGTCAATGACGTAAATTATAGGACAAAAACCGACGCAGATGGAAACTACGCACTTAACTATACAGTAAGAAAAGTGGGAACAAACAACGTGACAGTAAGCTTTGCAGGTAACTCTGTCTACAATAATGTAAGCACATCAGGTACGTTTACTGTTGATAAGAAGGATACTCTTATAACATTGGATGATATTGCTAGTGCTGAGTACTCTGATAGGATTATTATTAGTGGAACATTCACTAGAAGT
>MUZZ01000282.1 GCA_003266075.1 Methanosphaera sp. rholeuAM74 | reverse complement strand
GTAAAAATCATAGATTCCATGGATACCTAACTCGAATAAGTCGTCTCCAGTTAATTCAACTTCATAATCCTTAATTTCCTTCAGAATCCTTTTTCCTGTGCTTCTATTTTTTATCATTAAGTTGGTTTTAGAGATCATGTCCATAAGGTAGTCATATTTAAATTTGGAAACTTCATTCTTCTGTTTGAATAATAGTTTGTCTGGTTCTTCGCTTACTTCGAATTGGACATTTTTGTACTCGTTTCTTAGATGCCTTTCCATGTCGGTAGAGACGTTTTTATCCCAGAGAAGTACTCTGAATAGGGTTGGATAATAAATTATATCCTCAAATGGGTAATAATCCATAATTTTATAAAATTCTTTTAAAATAAGATAATAAGTAAATGCACTAATATCATATTCCTTTATTTCTGGATATAAACTTAGGAAAGCATTTAATTTAAATTGTCTGAAAGGATTACAGTTTTCATATAATCCTAGTGTTAAATAATGTAGAATTGGGTCAAAATCATCATCCCTGCTTAACTGGTATTTTGAAACGTAATGTTCTTCATTAAATAATTTGGATTGTTTTATAAACTCATATTCTTCATCTAAATTGGATGGGATGGCTAGAAGGTTGATATTCGGATTATTTAATGAATTTTTTAGGTCAGAGTCTTGAATAATTATTAAATCATATTTTGTAAGGAATTTTTTCTGGGATTTTAAATCAGATAGTTTTGTAGGTGCGTATATGATTTTTGCATTATATTTTCTTGAATATTTGAAGAGTAATTCAATGTTCTTGGCAGAAAGATTTTTGTTGATTAATAAGACGTTAAATCTAATGTTGGATTGCGGTAATTCGGTAATTTTTTGTTCTTCAAGAGTGTGATAAAAATAATTGTCATCTAATAAGTTACAGAAAAACAATAAGGATGAATCAATTTTATCCGTGAATAAACCTATATTAATTGTATTGAAATAATTAGGTATTTTTGATGAATTATCAATATTTTCTATTTTCAAGTTACTCCCTCTTAACAATGTTAGAAGCGTTGATAACCATATATATAGTTAATATACTATTTAAATTTAACTAGATACAATTAAGAACAATAAGTTATAATGCTATAAAAGGTCTACATCACAAAAAGCATAGAATATACATGAATCATTAAAAAAATTAGTCTAAACCTGGCTATGAAATCTCTGAATTTCTTCTCTAATAAAATATTCATCCAATCAAAAAGATACAGCCAGTACTATCAAGGATATACATATACTACATCCACTAAATAATGATATTACTATTAAAACTTATTCCTGTTTTAATTATAATACTCATTAAACATTAACCAAGAACATGGCCAGATAAAACATATTTATCTAAAAAAAAGTTAAAAAAGGTGGTTAAATAGGTAAAACCAAGTTATTCTACAATCAACTTACTTTCAGCTTCCAGTTTAGTAGTACCACTAGTACAAACAGCCTTAATGATGTATTCATCTGCTTTCAAAGTCTTAGGCACAGTGTATGTAAATGTTGTAGTGTCACTTTCGACTTTAGTGTATAGTTTACCATCATCTGCTTTGACAGTTTTGCCGTTTACTTTGAGTACAACTTTTCCACCGTCTAGGTTCTTAGTGGTGACTGTTATGGTCACTTCACTTCCAGCAGTAGTGGTTACATCTTCTACAGAGAACTCTGGTTCATCCTCTCCTGGCACACTTACAGTAGGGTTTACTACGTCACTACTTGTTTTAGGTATGCTTCCTCCAGAATACACTGCTTCTATTGCCGTATCATTGTTCCAGTTAGCTGGAACTGTGTAGTCTTCTAGTGTTGCTTTTCCTTCGACAACGTCCACGTATACTACTTTGTTAGTTGTATCGTCTCTTACTATTTTTCCATTGATTTTGAAGTAGACTCGTCCATCGTTTATAGTTTCTATTATCCTGTCGTCCTCAGTTATTGCAACGTTTATGTCTACAGTTTGACCTATTTCAACGTTCAATGGTTCTATCACTAATTTCGGTGCTTCTTTCACTGTGAATGTTAATGTATTGGATGTACCTCCAATCGGATCTTCTACGTATGCATTGTATACTCCTGGTTCTAGGTCTTCAAGTTCGTATATGTATCCTACTACTTCATATGTCTCTTCGACATCTCCAACGGTGTAGTATAATATTTTATCATTTTCAACTATATCTTCATCGTAGTACTCTGGGTTTGAAAGTATTAACCTGTTTAGTATACTTATATCCTCGTATGGGTAGTAATCTGTTTTATCATCGCCTAGTGCTATGAAGTATTCGTCTACTCCTATTGTTGTGTTGTTATATGTGTTCTGGTCTAGCTTTGTTGTACATGATGGCAGGTATAGTGTTTCTGTTGTTGCATTGTTGAGTTGGAACGTGTTTTCATCTAGTGTTACTTCATTGTTTTGTACACGTATTATTGCACCATTTGTTGCATTGTTTTCTTTGATAGTTGAATTAGTTATACTAGTTTTTCCGTTAGTGTATAATACTGCTCCATCTTGTGCAGAGTTTTCTGCAAAGGTTGTGTTTTCAACGGTGAGTTCTCCTCTATCTGCAGCTAGTACTCCACCGTATTGTCCTGCAGTGTTGTTTTTAAATTCACTGTTTTTGATGCTTAAGTAGTTGTTTCCATAGTGTATCGCTCCAGCGTATCTGGTTGCATTGTTGTTGGTGAATGTCACGTTGGTCATGTTTAGTTTGTTGTCTGTTGCGAGTGCTCCTCCAATGTTTGTGTGTGAATTTGAGTCAAATAATGTGTTTTCCATTGTCAGCACTCCCATGTTGTATAGTGCTCCACCGTATCCAGTTGAGCCACTTCCAGTGTTGTTGATAAACTTTGTGTTGTTTATGGTTACAATTGCACCGTTTATGTTGACTGCTCCTGCTCCACCTTTTGGTGCATCATTGGATATGAATTGACAGTTATTTATTGTTGAGTTTTGATTAAAGAGGTTTTGTATGTTTACTGCACCACCTGATGAGCTTGTTGCCGTGTTATTGATGAATACTGAGTCTTCTATGTCCACTTGACCCATACATTGGATTGTTCCACCAGGACCTGATGATTTATAGTTCTGTAGTGTGATGTTTCTTAGTACGAGGATGTTGTTCATTTGTACTAGTGCAAATTTGTATTTTTGTTGTCCGTCCAGCACTAATCCGTTTCCGTTTATTGTGAGTTTCTTGTTGGTTGAGCCTCCCCATGTAATCTGACCAATTGCGTTGTAGTTTCCCGGTTCTAATGAAATGGTTACCTCACCTGTCGCAGTCTTTGACTGGTTTACCTTGTTTACAAGGTCAGCATAACTATTTGCCGTGTAGGCTATCGTATCCTGTTTAACTTCTTTTTCCTTCACATTATTACTTATTTCTTTAACTTCTTTTGTCTGTATTGTTTCCTGATTTACAGCATTGTCATCTGTCTGCTGGTTTTCAAGGTCTTCAGCTGAGTATACACTTGTTATTGTGAAGACCAGCATCAGGGTTAATAATGCAGCAAATATTATCTTGCTTCTTCTCATATTATTCTTCACTCTCTTATTTACGATATCCCATAATTTCTGGGTCATGTTCCATAATCATAGGATGTTTATTTTTTATGTTAATCGTAGATATTAAGGCTATTCCTTTTCAGACCATCTTAAGGTAATGTTCATAAATCATCACTTATCATATTAGCATTCATAATTCATCATGGGGCTGTCGAGAGGTTTTTTGGAAATCAAAAAGCTAAAAATAGGATTGATTGGGGGTATGAGTGGTGGTCATATTCAAAAAAAAGAATATAAAATCGGATATCTAATCCAAGTTCACATGCTATCATCCTCTACGACACTAAGTGTCGAATCACATTCGACTGCTACATTAGAGCGTATACAGATGGCTTTGATATCATAAATGCCGTTTGTCAAGCTTTCAGGTATGCTGTAATTGAATACGACGTTGTTGTCCGATACTTTGGCATACAATTTGCCGGCATCCGTTTTCACCATCCTGCCGTTTACTTTCAAGATTACCTTCGCATCCTCCAAGTTTTCGCCATACACGTTGATAGCTATCCTACTGCCTGCAGGTGCTCTCACATCATCAACAAAGATTCTGGCATCACCATCACTTAGCATGCTATATGGGATGACTCCTGAACTGTTTGATTCAAGGTAACTGGCATGTGCAAGGTATGTTGCCTGTACAACAGGATTTCTGGTCCACACTGGCGTGGCATCCAATTCCAGGCTTGCACGCCCTTTTTCTATTTCAGCATAGATAATCTTGCCTGTAAGACAATCCCTAAGAATCTTGCCATTCACACTAAAGAGTACTCGGCCGCTTAATACGTTGGCATTCCTAATGGTTGTGACGTTAACATCGAGGGATACTACGCCTAATTCGTTGATGACAACCTCATTCAATGTCGTCAATGTCCTGATGGGGTTGACGCTGCTACTTCCCGTGTTGGATTCTATAGTTGCATTGATATTGTCATACATATATATGGCATAGTCACCACCAGACTCTACGGCTACCAGGTAGTTGTCATGTACGGTCACGTTGTTGCAGCCCCTGCCGAGGTACACTGCGTACTCATCTTCACTAATGATACTGTTGTATTCGATGCTGATGTTGTTGTAGGTTCTTGCACTACCATTGAATATGATTTGACCATTAATTGTGTTGTTTTTGATGACTGAATTGTTCAGTCCTTCAATGATTATACCACAAATGGTGTTGTCTTCTATCAAGAGATCACGTATGCAGTCCTTCCGGCTGATAAAGCGTCCAGTACTGTGGATCATGCCCCCAATGGTGTTGGATGTGATGTTGATGTTTTCTCTCTGAGCAGCAATCAATACGTCACCCAGGATATTGTTATGGGTGAGGGTGGTGTTGGTGAGCACGTCCACCTCAGCGATAGTGTTGTTTTCGACAACGGCACCACCGGGAGTGGTTCTGAGAGTTCCACTTATGTAGTTGTCTGTGACCAGTCCACCTTTAGGCACTTTCAGGTTAGATCCGTTGAAGAGCTTGTTGCCTATGATTGTGGTGTTGATGCTCTTTGATTCTCCAGTTCCCACCCATTGTGTGGTGATGCCCTCGCCACCATAGTAGACCGTGTTGTTTATGACCTTGTTATCAGCCCCTTCTATAGCTATTGCATAGCATACTGACTGGGGTTCTTCTATCCCATAAACAGTGTTGCCAATGATGGTGTTGTTGTTGTTCACGGGTACTTTGCCGTTTTCTGGTAGTCCGTTCACGTTGTATGTTGTCAGGTAGATACCGTTTCCTGATGTTCCACTACAGTTTACGTGGTTGTTTTGCAGTATGCAGTTGGTAGCCCATGCCAGCACAAGCGAACATGTGAAGTAGTAGTTTGTCTTGAAGGTGGAGTTAGCCACAATAATGTTGCTGGAGTTGTCCCTGATTGAGACTTGACCAACGCCACTTCCCACTTGACAGTTTTCCACGATGCTCGTGATGTTGTTGATGGTCACGTTTTCCACGTTTCTGAGGAATACCTGGGAATTGTAGAAGTATAGGCTGCTTATGTTGGAACCGCTGGCATTGTGTGTGAGCGTGAACGTTGCTGTTTCATCGTCACCAAAGAATGATGTCACCGTCGAGTTCAATGAAATGTTGACGTCTCCTGTAGATGAGAATATGTTCACGGGCTTGTCTATAATCATCTGGTATGTGTTGCCGTGGAAGTTTCCCTTGAAGTCCAGGCTGTCACCAGGGGAGATGTTGTCGTTGAGGCGTGAATCGGTGAAGTAATCGTTGAATGTTGTGTTGTCCACCATGACAGTCTTGGCAGTAGAATCTGCCTTAAGGCGTGTATCATGGCAATCGTCACTTGTGGCTGCCTCACCGGCTGATGGACTGCCCCCGTCATCTGATGCATATGCTGCGGGAATTATGACCACAAGCATGGCAACTAATACAAACACTAATCTCCAGTCAATCTTCATGGACTTTACACGCTCCTCGTCGTTGAATGATGCAATTTTCTATTTAATGTTTATGTAATTTGAACATTTTAATACTTTGCCCATATGCATATTCGACATGACCCAATGCATGGGCAGATTGGGTGGCTGGATTTATGATTATCGGATGTTTGGCTCTCGAGTCAATTTCCATATATGAACTGCTATTATGTGTAGGCTTTTCTTTGATGAAATGTTTTATTAAATATTATCCTGCTTTTTGTCTTCCCGGCATACTTTGGGGGTCGTTTAGTTGAAGTAATTCAGCTGATGTGGATGGAGCTTGTCCACTCTGTATAGTCTTCTGATACCCCTTATTTTATCGAATCCCTCGTTGAAGGATATTATGTTTCTTATGTTCATCTTTTTCATGAGTGTTATGGTCAGGCAGTCCTGGTAACTCAAATCCGTGGATTTGAACATTTCATGGGCATTCAGGTGCTCCTTTCTTCCAATGTTGCATCCTATTCTTGTATTATTCAGGATGTTTTCATAGAATATTCTGCCGGCATCTCTGTGTGATTCAAGCTTATTCATCATTGCCACTAGGATGTGTGAGGGGATGTAGAGGTAATCATCTTTTCGGATTACCTTCATGATTATCCCGGTTTCTTCATGTCTTTCATGGTTTTTGAACATCAGGGCTTCTAAGAAGCTCCCATCAAGCATTATCTTGTTCATGATTTTTCACCTCCTTCATCGCTTATCAAGGCAGATAATGCGTCTAGTCCTGCTTTTTTGAATGGTTCAACTGTAACGTCATCTTCTTCGATGATTATCAGTATGTCATCGAGCTTTCCACACTCGAGGAATTCACATACCTGGTTGGGAATGTTAACCATATACTGTGTGTAAATGTTTCTGCCGAATGTGGTCACATCATTGGCGTGCTTATCGTATGGCGTTTTTCTGATTTTTTTTACAAGTTTTATCTTCACAATGTCACGATTATAGTCGATAATCCATTCAATTGTGTCCAGATTGTTTTTTTCCACTCTATCTGTCAGTTCTTTTGGCAGGATGAATGATAGGTTCTTTTGTATCTTTTTAATTATTTTCATTTTAATCGTCACCTCTTATATTAATACAATTAATTATATTACTATTACTATATATAATTTTCTAAAAATAAACATAAAATATATGTAATAACATAACACTATATAGAAATTAATATTTAAAAAAATAAAAAACATAACACAAACAAAGACCAAAATCGGCAGCCGACAAAAAACAAGACATAAAACAACGCTTCTGAAACAAAAAGATTAAAAACAGCCTACCCCTACAGAAAAACGTATGAATCTCATGAAAATAATCACAACAAATCAGATAAACCTCAAAACATAGGATAACAAAAACCAAAAACATTTCTCCATTAAGAAACTATCTAAAATAACTCAGATAGTAAAGATATATATACCATTAAGGACAAACTCAGGTAAGTGGTGAAATCTCAGAATGGATTTTCAATAGTCCATTATTGGGCTAGCTATCCACTATATAACATGTTTTCATGTGGTTAGTGTATTAATGAAAACATGATGATTATAAAACAAACAACTTCTATAATGAACTTGAATGTTACATATTCAGCATATTCAGTATTGATATTATAATCAGTACTATTAATATGTCTGACATGTAATCACATCCTTAATGAATATGGAAGAAAAAAAATAAGCTTCTATACAGCATTCAACCGCTGGGTCATATTTAGGGTGGATAGTTTCGCACTTTTAAAGGACGCAGACGCCATACTAATTAATATTCTTATTCTTTAAAAACTTGTTTAGGATGAAAAGTTTCGTTCGAACTCCTAAAAAGTATACTAAACCAAGATATACTTCCAACGTTAAACTCCTTAAGAACAACGATTTAATAAAATTACTGGGACGAAACGTACTACACCACCACACACTTTATAACATATCCCTGATGCAGGAAGTACAACAAAGAGAATAAAATCACCATGACAATATTATATAGTGACAAAAAAAGATTCCATATTGAAATTGAAATAAAGATATATCATAACCATTTTAGATAGTGACCTGAAATATTGATTATTTTTTATAACTTGAATCATGGTGTGAATAATCAAAAAATATTACTTTTTTATTTTCTTCATCAATTCTAAAAATTAATACAAAACTATTATTCACATGGCTTCGTTTATATTTTTGCATGGGTTTTTTAAGATTTTTATAATGATCAGGATTGAATTCAACAGTATTAGCAATTTCAACCATTTTCGATTTGATATTTTCTTGAGATTGTTTATCTTTAACTTTCTTCAATTCTTTTTTAAAAGTTTGGTTCGTTGAATGCCATACATAAAAATCTTGTAAAATAATATAAAATTGATGATTTTTTATTCAAATAAACTATCTAAATCATCAACATCAATAAATTCTTCATCTTCCATTTTTTTCATTTTATCTATGAATTCTTGGGAAAATTCATCATTTTCATGAATAATATCATAAATCGTATCATTTAATGATTGCATTGATTTACTAGCACAAATTTCTCCATATTTGATTGGTAAATCAATACTTTCAATTAGTACTTCGTTTTTTTCTAATAAAATATTCTTCATAAAAATTCACCCCCACTAAATAAGGATGTTTACTATCTATATTTGATTTATTTAATATTCTTTTCTATCGAAGAATTGTGGATTTAAAGATTTTTCAAAATAATGTTTACGTTTGGCACTATTCATTTTAGGGGGG
>MUZZ01000032.1 GCA_003266075.1 Methanosphaera sp. rholeuAM74 | reverse complement strand
CTACAAGACGGAGAGGTTCAATTTATTAAACTTATCTTCGTCGTGGAGTTTCTACCACTTTTATAGGATAGTCTATCCTGTGTTACTATTTCTACTTTAGTATATGCATTATATGATGGTATGCTTAAGTCTTTTATGTTTATTATACCATTTGTTACTGTAAAGTATCTTGTTTTGTTGTTTGTTTTTAGTGTTATACCATTTATCTTGATACAAATCTTATTTGGTCCTATAACATAGTTTCCAAGATAATCCTTTATTGTTGCGTTGATTGTTATTTTATGGGTTTTATTGTTTACTGTTACTTTGTTAAAGTTTATTGTTATGTTTGATCTTTCTACTTGGAATGTACTTGTGTTTATTGCTGTTGGGTAGTAGTTTGGATTAGCAAATCCTGCTAGGATTGTATGATTTTTAATGTTGAATGTTTTTCCATCGGTTACTCCGCTTAGTCCTATTGGCACGTAGTACTTTATGGTGGCTGTACCATTTACTACTTTCACTTGTAAAGCTGTTCCATTAGGATTTTTTAGTGTTATACCATTTACTTTGAAGTAGACGAATTGTTCTGTGTGGTTGATTATTTTAGTGCTTCGTTTTCCACTAGTTATATCATATACTTTCGCTGTTAGTGTGAGGTATTGTCCTTGCTTAATGATTTTAACGTTGCTTGTTACTACTATCGATGCATTTCTTAGCAGTATTTGTGCTTTAGCATTGTTTGATCGTGATTCTTGGTATGTCTTTGATCCTGAGTATACTGAGGTCATGTTTTGTGCGTGTCTCATGTCTAAATCTGCTGTGAGGTTTGCCTGTGCTATTCCATTTTTAACATATATTTTTAGTGGGTTTGAGCTTCCTGTGAGTTTTCCGTTGTCTTTTATGGTTATACCGTTTAATTTAAATATGACATAACCATTGGTTACGGCTTTCTTGTTTGAGTCTGTGATGTTTGCTGTTAGTTGGAGTTTTTCACCGATAATACTGATTACTGTTTTTATTGTGTTGGTGGTGTTGAGTTTATTTACTGTTATTGTTGTGCTTGTTTGACTTTCAGGATATATGGTTGAGTTCATATATTTTATAGTTAATGTATATGTTGCTACTGTATCAAACGTGAAATTCAGTAGTGCTTGACTATTTCTTACTTTAGCCTCCGTTATTATGGTGTTGTTCTGGTATTGCATGACTATTATACCATCATTAACTATGTTTGCTTTATTGTTTTTTATTGTGACATTCAATGTTGTCGGAGTATTCACTGTAGTATTCAATGATTTAACAGTGATGGTCATATTGTTGTCAGTAACTGTGAAGCTTGTATAGTGCGTTATAATCAGGTTATCATAGTATGTATCCGTTGTTAAATTGTATTTACCATTAGATAGTGTAGATATATTATATATAGTAGTGGTTATGTCACTAATATTGGTGTTGGTTTTGACTGTTTTATTGTTAATCTTGTAGGTTATCTTGGATACGTTGTCGCTATTTGTTAGCGTAGTTGTCATGCTAAGTGTATCATTAGCTATTTTTGTAGAAGTTTTGGTTTTGGGAACGCTTCTTGTGTATACCTTTATTGGAGATGCTGATATTCCCTCGGTCGTATAATCATAGGTGTCTATCCACTTTTTACCGTTTAGGCTGAGATAACTCTTATTTGGCTGGGTACTTGTTGGGTAGTCATTATCATGTAATGCTATTCTTGTACGTGAATCAGTAGTTTCAGGTGTAATCTTTACGATAACCGTTAGTTCATCATCCTTTTGTACGTGGTAGTAGTTGTTAAGGGGTATTGTATTGTATCCTGTTATGTCAGTGTGACCTGTCTGTGTGTGTATGGTCTTGTTATTAACGTTTACTGTTATCTGGTAGTCAGATTTTTGTATGAAGTATGTTCCTATCGCTGCTAGTGTTTCATCTTCTTTTATTGTGTATATATTTTTGTAGTAGAAGGAATCCTTTACCTGGGTATAATTGAATGTGTAGACGTATACTACTGTATCGTATTGGTAGATGCCAGTATAGTTTTCAGTGTTCTCATATATTACTGCAAAGTTTATGGTGTTGTAGTCGTCCTTGTATGGTATGTTTCCTATTACTGAGTCATAGTAGGATACGTACTGGTATCCATTGTTTCCCGTGCTTTCTCCCCAACTGTTTTTTATAATGAATGCTCCATCCCCTGGTGGAGTGTTGTAGAAGTTGTTTCTACTGTAATTGTCATCCCATCCAACTATTGCAACGGCATGGTTTGATTTGTTGGTATTGTTTGTGTACTGGTTTGTCGATGAGCTTAGTTTGACTCCAGTGTATACTGCACCATATTTCATTATTGCCTCTTTTATCAGGGTGTTGTCGGTATAATTCTGCCTGTTGGGAACTATGTAAACGTCTTGTATGCGTATTGTATTGTTGTTTATTGCTGATATCTGTGAGTGTGCCTCGTATGGGTCATCTTTTTCCAGTATTGGTGCTAGCCAACTTGCCATTGCACCTATTGGTTCAAAGTCGTATCCACCATCGTTAGGGTCAAGGTTTTGGAATCCTATTGGTGAGTAACGTTTTAGTATGTTTTTGAGGTTGTTCTCTGATAGGTCATAGGTAGTATTGTTAGCCTTCTTCAGTGTTGATTCTATTGCTGATGTTGTTGCAAATACTACGCAGCTACCACTTGAACCCTGTGATTTTACTGGTGTTGTCTGGTTAAGCAATCTTAGGTCATACATGGATGGCAGTGTTGTGGTGGTTGTCGTTTGATTTGATGGATTTATCCTAGTAATCTTGTTAGTGGTATCTATAGCATCAAGTATTCTAAGCGTCTTTGTTATTGTCTTGTTTTGGTATTTACTGTTTCCTGTGTATGTTAATGTCATGTTGTAGGAGTTTTTCCATGTGTTTGTGATGTTGAGTTTTATTGTGGTGTTCTGTGTTATCTTCTGTTTAATGTTGTAGGTGTTTACTGTTAGTGTGATGTTTCCTGATATGTCCGGTGTGCTGGTGATGTTTAATGTTATGGTGGTATTAGCCCTTGTTGCAACATCTGGCATGTAAATGTATGCTTCAAGCTTCTTGGAGGTGTCTATTGTCTGGTTGTCTACTTTTATGGTGGCATTCGTGTTTGATATTGTGCATGGTATTGTCTTGTTGGTGTTTGTGTTACGCTTTGGTAGTTGTGATGTGTAATTGGTACTGTTTGTTAGTTGGTAGTATAATCTTGTTTTTGTAGAGTTTTTTGTGTAGGCTACTTGTATCCACGTATCTGGTGTTATGTTGTTTGTCTGGATTGTGTAGTCTGGTACGTTTTGACCCCACCAGTTGTTGTTGATGTCTTTTCTAGTAGCATTATTGATGTATACCTGCTGGGTTAATTCATCAGAGTCTACTATAGCGTTGTCGTTTAATGTTACCGTATTGTTGTATGAGTATATGAACGAACCCTGTGTTGCCTTGTTGTTCTTGGATAGAGTTGATTTTATAGTAGTGTTTGAGTATAAAACGTATACCCCAGCTCCAGTAAGTGCTGTGTTATCCTCTAGTACTGAATTGTATATGTTAAGTTTTCTCTGGTCTAGTTGGAGTATGCATCCACCATAGTCTTTGGCAGTGTTGTTTGTGAAGTTGGTGATTTGGACGTCTAGCGTGTTGTTAAATGAGTATATTCCAGCTGCATATAGTGCAGTGTTGTCTTTTATTAGACAGTTTTTCATGGATGAATCAGAGTTTTTACTACTTATTGCTCCACCATAACTAGCATTATTATCTGAAAATGTTGTGTATGCCATGTTTACAGTTGAATCCTCTATGTATACAGCCCCACCATAGCAGGCAGTGTTGTTTGTGAAGTTGGATTGTGTGATTTTAACGTTTGAGCTTCTTATGTTTAATGCTCCACCATAATTCATTCTATGGTTGTTGTTGAAGCTACAGTTTACTATGTTAACGTTGGAGTTTTGTATGTCTACTGCACTACTGTATGTTGAGTTTGAATTTATGAAGTTTATATTTGATATGTTTAGGTTATAGTTGTATACGTCGAGTATTGAAGTGTTTAGGGCTTCGAATGTTATTGACTTATCTTTTTCGCCGATGAGGTTCAAGGATTTTACCCTGTAATAATTATTTAATCCTAGTGTCTTGTTAAACTGGTAGTTATCTGTATTATCAGCTACAAGGTATATTGTACCACCATCATATATTTTGTCTATGGCATCGGCTAATGTTGTGGGGCTATCCCTACTTGTACCCTCACATACTTCTGCTTTGGAGTTTGCATATAATGTATCATATGAAGTGTTTTGAAGCAGGTTTTGGTTATCAACTTCATCTCCAAAGATTTTACTGCTACTTGTTTGAGTCTTAACATTATCTGATACTGTTTTAACATCAGCACTATCATCTTCTAGGCTATCATTAGCACTTGTTGCGTCCACGATTGTGGTTGTGGTGATAGTGACTAATAATACTAGTATTAGTAGTGATAATTTTAGTTTATGTTTTGTCATGAAAATATCATCTTTTAGTTTTTTTAAAGTTACTTATATAATATACAAGCATTAATTGATACTATATTACTCTTAAATTACTTAAATAATTATGCGTCCAACAAAAAAGCATATTAAAAAGTAGAATTAAAAATATTAGTATACAGTTGTATGGGAGCTTAGATTATGGAGTACGCTGAGAGTGAATGGGAATATCTGCAATGCTTAAGAGAATTTACCGATATTGATAATACTAATATTAATATGCCCATACAAAGGATAAGCATTAAACGTGACGATTCATATAACATCATTATGGATATAACAGTCAACGACATTACCTCACACGAGGAGGCTAAGCTTAAAAAACTTAACAACCTGCTTTTTAAGCATGATTATATGTTAATTAATATTTCATGCAATTACCGGCAGACTGAAAGATTCTTCGACTACTACGATGGTAAGTACATATTCACATATAGTGTGGAGAAGTTGGAGCATAAGCGTACTAGTTATAGTGAAAACTCTAGGAAGGAATGGTTTCTTAACTCCGTCAAGTATCGTTCAAACAAGAGGTTATTCTGCCAGAAAACCCGTTACAACATGGATAAGACTAAGCAAAGGCTTGGAAACATGGAAATCGATAGTCTTGAAACTAATACTCAGCTAATCTATGATTATGTGACTATTACCTGTCCTGGAACAAACTTTGGTAAGATCACGTTGCAGACTGTTCAGAAGGTATTCTGCCCAGAATGGAGTAACTGTCTTTGTGTTGAGTATCATAATCCACCTACACAGAGTGAATGTGATAAGGTTCACAGTATTCTTAACTTCATATTGGGACGTTACCTAATCAAGGTTGGTACTACTGGCCTTGACATACATGACAATATCATATATGAGACTTCAATTGCACCTGAAGAGGGATTTGATGTTAAGGGCTTTTGTGATATGCCGGAAAAGTCCATCATTCTACCATTAATAGTTAAAACTTCTAATCCTGAAAATATTCAGAGGACTTTGAGTCATATTATTAACACTTACCTTGCTATTAAGGAGGATTTGACTAACCCTTTACACCTTTATGGTCAATCATTAATCAGTAATCCTAACATTGAGATCATATTGATTGATGCTGCTATTGAGTCCTTTGCAGAGGTTATGGGATTTAAGGGTACTAGTAAGGTGAAAATTTATTCATTCATATATGACTGTGGTCTTGCAGTTAAGGATGGTCATATGATTTCTATTGGCACTATAGAGGATGATGTGAGAGATTATCGTAACCAAGTGACTCATGGCCAGTTTATTGGTGATAATCAGACGCTTTATACGTATAACTTGGTTTACAGGATATTGTATAGTAGGATTCTCTTGACTTATCTGAAGATTGGCAAGTACTATGATTTAACTACTGGTGAGATTAAATCAATGAATGAAGCTATTAATGCTAAAGAGTTTAAGCGTGTACAGAAGGTTCTTAGGAAAAATAAGTATAATAATTCACGTAAGTATTATCTTGAATTGTTTAAGGAGATTAAAAAGAAGTAGAGGTGGGATTCTAGTTTAGTTGTATTAATCCCATGTATTTAGGTTTTTCTTCCTTGTTATTTATTGCATCACAGCAGTATGCACCGTCGATTATGACTATTATCATCCAGATTAGGGACATCAATGAGAATATTATGCCTGTTACTTCTCCTTCAAAGTATGATGATATTGTCGTTATTGCTATTGCCACCACTACAGATACGAAGAATCTCTCGTATAGGTCGAGGTATATGTATCCTAGCCCTACAAGTAAAAAGGATAGTATGGCTGATATGAACTTGGATTTAGACTCTTTTGTCGTGTTTTGTTGTGTGTTAACGGTGTTGTTATAATTGTTTGTATCGTTAATTATTATTCCACAATTGTCGCAACGGATGTTGGTGTTCCTGTTGTAGTATCCACAATTGTTACATCTGATTACCAAATTAAATCACCACCATATTTATTTTAAATCAAGGGTATTTAGAAACAATGGTATTTCTTCATTATCGTTTATTGCCTTTGTACATATTAGTGAATCATATATTATGTATGTAGCCCATATCAGGTATATGAATGTTAGTTCTTGCTTCATTAGTGAGATTATCAGTATTAGTGTTGATAGTACTAGGCTTACGAGAAATCTTGTGTATAGTTGGTTGTAGACGTTTCCTAATCCCATTATTAGTGATAATATGAATGTGAACCACTTGTTTTTCTTCTGTGATGGAGTGTTTATTTGTCTTGTATTGTAATTGGTTGGGTTATTGTTGTATATTGGCTGGTTGTTTGTCATGTGTGGATATTGTTGGCTGTATTGTGTGTTGGGATTCTGTTGGGGATTGATGTATGGATTTTGCTGATAGTTGTAGTTGGGATTGTTTTGGCGGTAGTCTTGGGTTGTTTCATAGTAGGGTTTGTTTTGTTGTGGGTTGGTCTGTCTTGTAGTGTTTATTAGTTTGTTTCCACAAAGGCTACAGTAGACTGCGTTTGCTTGGTTTTCGTTTCCACAGTTGAGGCATTTCATGTTTTTTCTCCGTTATTCGTCGTCATCATCTTCGTCGTGTTTTTGTGCTGTTTTGCGTAGTATTTCTGGTTTGTGTTTTTCCCAGTTTTCTTGTATTTCTTCTTTTGATTCTGTGTCTACTTCTACGACAGGTCCTGTGTAGTTACAGTTGTTGCATGACCATTGTGACCAGTTTTGTGGTATTATCCATTCTATATCATCTGATCCACATCTTGGACATATTTTTGTTTTCATTCTTACACATCCTTTATGATTTCATATTTATTAATATGTTATTTGTGTTTAAATATGTTTAGGTTATATTGTTGATTTTTGTTGTTTTGAATATGGATTTATATTTTATCTAGGATTGATTGGGAGTTTGTTTGTTTTTGATGTTATGTGTCGTTAAGGTATTTGCGTATTTGGTTATTGGGAGTGATTTTTAGTTGTTTATAGATTAAAAAGCTTAATATTATGTGAATAAATTTTTATATGCTTTTCTGTGTGTTATATACTATTTAAATCCATTGAATGTATGTGTTTATTAAAGTTTGTTTGAGAATTATCATTATCTTTATATGTTAGTAATAATAATAGTTACATAAGGTGGGATTAAAAAATGGATGTATATGAATACGATGAAAAATATGATATTATCACAATAAGTAGAGAACAATCAGAACATGATTATAGAATAAATATAACAGCATACATAACCATTTATGTAACAGAGGTGAATCAAGTAGTTAAACTCGAAATTAGACGAGCCAAAGATTTGCTTAAACTAAAACCTAGTGAATTGAGAAATCCCATATTTGAAGCTACCATTAATTATAATCCTAATGATTTGCAGTTAGATATTAAAGTTATGACATCCAACACTAGCAAGAAGCTATTAAGTATAGAAAGAGAAATTACTTCTGATATTATTAGTACACAATTTAATTATTAGACATAGTAATATAACATATAATAATTTATAACATTACCCCTCAATAACTATTTTTTTATTAACAAATTATTATGTATTAAAAATTTAGATATGATGTAATAATGATAATGTTTTTAGAAATAATAATATAAAATTTTAAATGAAAAAAAGAAGATTAAAATAGAATTTGATTAATCCTATTGTTGAGCTGCTAATTCTACATCTTCAGCTTTGACAGTTTTTCTGCCTGCGTGTTTAGCAAATTTGTTAGCAACTTCAGCAATTTCTAATCCGTATTCTTCTAATACATCTGCAAGTGCAACTTTTGCGTCATCACTTACTCTT
>MUZZ01000143.1:6364-6629 GCA_003266075.1 Methanosphaera sp. rholeuAM74 | reverse complement strand
AAGCAAAAATATTATCTCCAACAACACAGATAAAAACTTTAAAATTGAATCATAAACATAAATATAACACAATAAAACATGAAAGATAAGAAGGGATTATTATAAACACAAAAGTAATGCTAATATTGGGAAGTGCGTCAGACATAAAAATAGCACAAAAAGCAGTAAAAGTATTGGAAGAAATGGAAGTAACATACGATATTAAGGTAGCATCAGCACACAGAACCCACCAGAGGATAAAAGACATAATGACCAACCAAGTTGA
>MUZZ01000143.1:4013-6279 GCA_003266075.1 Methanosphaera sp. rholeuAM74 | reverse complement strand
AACGATGAAAACGTCAAAGAAAAACTAAAACAGAAGAGAATGGCATATGACGAGAAAATGGAAACATCACAGAAAGAACTAATAGATGAAATCGCAGGAGAACACTTCCAGAAAACTAAATTAAACCAACACACAAGACCAGAAATAACTAAAACACTAGAAATACCAGAAGACGTTGAAGTACTAATAATATCCGAAAACTATGCAAACATGGAAATCGTACACAAAATAACACGGACACTGGATGCACTGGATATACCAAGCGAATACAAGGTAATACCATCAACAAGAAGTCCAGATAAGTTAGAAAAATATATAAACGATGTCGACGACCAAATACAGTTATACATAGCAGTAACAGGATTATCATCAATACTGGCTGGAGTAATAGTCTCACACACGACAAAACCCGTCATAGGAGTACCATGTAGCACACACCTCATGGGAATAGAATCACTCCTAAGCATGATACAGATGCCACCCGGAGTTCCAACAGCGACAATGGGAATTGATGCTGGAGAAAACGCAGCACTATTTGTTGCAAGAATATTATCAGTATATAATGGATGTGTGAAAGAAAGACTAACCAAGTTTATGAATACATTACATAAAAATGCCTATTACCACTAGGAGTGGATAACAATGACAAGATTATTAGATGAAATAAAAGATGAAATAATAGAAATAACCGATGAAGTATCAACCGAGTATGAAATAACATCCATACTCAAAAAACATCCGACAGAAACACTAGTATTCACTAACATAAAGCAATCCGATATGAACATAATATCTGGGATATGCAACACCAGGGAAAAAATAGCCAAATCAATAGATACAACGGTAGATAAGATAACCCAGAACATAATTGAAGCAACAAACAATCCAACAGAAATAAAAAACATCAAAAACGTTGAAGAAGTATACCAGCACTCAGAAGAAGCAAATCTTTCAAAAATACCAGTACTCAAGCACTATCCAAACGATAAAGGAAAATACATAACTGCAGGAGTAGTAATAGCCAAGGATCCACAGACAAAACAGACCAACGCATCAATACATAGAATGCTGGTAAATGCAGATGATGAACTGGGAATAAGGATAGTTCCAAGACAACTGTACACCTACTACAAGAAGTGTGAAGAAGAAAACAAGCCACTAGATATAGCAATTGCAATAGGATTAAACCCATCCACACTACTAGCATCAACAACCAGCATACCAATCAATGACAACGAACTGGAAGTAGCAAACACATTCAAAAAAGGTGAACTCAACCTAGTCAAATGTCAAACAGTAGATATAGAAGCACCAGAATGTGAAATACTGCTTGAAGGACAGATACTGCCACACAAAAGAAAAAGTGAAGGACCATTCGTGGATTTAACAGATACCTATGATAAAATACGGGATGAACCAGTAATCAAGTTAACAAGAATGCATTATAAAGAAAATCCATACTACCATGCTATACTTCCAGCAGGCAATGAACATAAACTCTTACAAGGTTTACCACAAGAGCCTAGGATATTCAACAGTGTAAAGAACACCTTACCTACAGTGCAGAACGTGGTATTGACAGAGGGAGGTTGTTGCTGGCTACACGCAGTAATATCCATTAAAAAACAAACTGAGGGGGATGCAAAAAACGTGTTAATGGCAGCACTATCAGCACACCCATCACTAAAACATTGTGTTATCGTAGACGATGACATCAACATATTCGACCCAGTAGATGTTGAGTATGCAATAGCAACCAGACTTAAAGGTGACGATGATATAATCATAATACCTAAGGCTAGGGGTTCATCATTAGACCCTGTAGCACAAATCGATGGTACAACTACTAAGGTTGGAATAGATGCGACCAAGTCCTTCCATAACCTCGACGACTATGAACGGGTTAGTAAACAATTAGAAGACTAAATACGTCTTACTACCAAACCACATACTCCCTTTTTTTTCATTCAAAGTATCTAAGTTCAAAGTCATGTCCATTGACTATTTTATGTCCACCGTAAATGTTCCTATATTTCAACGGTTTTTCATCTATCAGCACATCATCTGTTGTGGTATCTGTCAGTGTATAGTTTTCTCCCAGTATCTGGTCAATTTTATCTAGTTGGGATTGATTTTGTGTAATTTCTGTCAGATAATGCCTGTTTTCCAGTAGATTCAACATTTGTTGCGGTTTTTCATATTTTTCTATGCTAATTGTTGTTTGCGTGTTATCTTCCAATACGTATGTGATTGTTAACATTACCAT
>MUZZ01000143.1:3594-3893 GCA_003266075.1 Methanosphaera sp. rholeuAM74 | reverse complement strand
ATTATATCATCTTTTATTCTTGGGTCTACTATTATCATGAGAGAATCTATTGACACACCAAGGGGGTCTATATCAAGTTCGTCTAACATGGAATAAACATGGGGGTTTATCAGATTTTTAATTCTATCGTAAACTAAACGTATTCCAAGTTCGGTAGTCTTGTTTATCTCATTGGCATCTCCGTTAATTCCACCGTTGGTGATGTCAGTCATGGCATGTATGTACTCCTCTTCGGGATATTCATTAAGAAGTTTACAAGCATCAATGAATTGAACGTTAAGAGTTTCTTCAACCACTTC
>MUZZ01000143.1:2345-3435 GCA_003266075.1 Methanosphaera sp. rholeuAM74 | reverse complement strand
CCTGCAAGAAATGGGTAATCACTTAAACGTGAATGTATTCCATCAATAGCTGTTGTGATGTAGTACTTGTCATCAATTTTGACTACTCCTCCATCATCCTGTGCTACCGGATTTACTATTGAATCACAGTCAGTATCTTTGATGATTTCGGCTATTTTACTATGAACATAGAAATCACCTTTTCCACGTGAGCCTACACCAAATTCACCCATGTGTACACTGCTTTCATGGTAGTCTAATAGTTCACTGGCACTGCCTTTTGTCAGTGTCTGTGTTGTGAGAACTTCATCAATCACACTTTCACTAATCTGTTGGGCAGCACTGTTTGGTATGTCCTTGTAGAATGTTATTATCCCTGTTAGTTTCTTGGTAATTTCTTCTCGACTTTCATTTTTGTCGATACATTTTTTAACGTAATCTTCTATGTCCATGATATCACTTATATTGTTGATATGAAGTTTTCCAGTATTTTCAGTCCATATTCTCCACTTTTTTCTGGGTGGAATTGTAGTGCATGGATATTGTCTTTACCTATGGCTACTGGAATTCTTCCGCCATAGTCGGTGTAAGCACTTATTATATCTTTATCTTCTGGTTGGATGTAGTATGAGTGTACAAAGTACATGTATTTGTTATCACATCCACTTAGTATGTCAACGTTTTCTTTGTTGATGCTTATGTCATTCCATCCCATGTGTGGAATCTTCATATCTTCGCTGAGGTTGAAACGTTTAACACTACCTTTAAAGATGTTTAATCCTTTCATGTTGGAACTTTCTTCACTATCTGTAAATAGCACGTGTAATCCTAGACATATCCCAAGCAATGCTTTTGAATCATCAATGTGTTCATGGAGTACGTCTTCGTATTCGGTCAGGTTTTTCATTACTGCTCCAAATGATCCAACACCTGGCAGTATTATTGCGTCAGCTTCACGTAGTTCATCTTTGTTCGATGTTATAGTTGTTTTAACACCTATTTTTTTGAAAGCATCATATATGCTTAATAGGTTTCCACTACCGTAATCTATTATTTTTATGTCATTCAAATGAATGCACCTCTACTTGTACAAAATCGAAAATTAGTTCAG
>MUZZ01000143.1:0-2336 GCA_003266075.1 Methanosphaera sp. rholeuAM74 | reverse complement strand
GTATCGTCAATGTGTGGTGTTGATACTTCATGTAATACCGTGTTTTCGGTTGCCACTATTGTGTGTGGTACGCCTGGTTCTATTCTTATGGTATCTTTCTTTTTGAAGTATTCTTTTTTGTCTTCAAATTCTATGTATCCTTTACCACTTACTATGTACATGGTTTCGTCTTTGTGTTCATGGTAATGGAAGCTTGTTTGGTAGCCTTCTTTGAGGAACAGTTCTTTGGTGAGGTATTTGTCTGTGTATATGAGTATTTTTTCGTAACCCCATGGTTTGTCTTCTCTTTCGGCATATTCTTCTTGAACTTGTTGTAGTTCTTTGCTTGTGTCTACTGCCATCCAGAATAATCCGTTTTCTTTGTAGTATCCTAGTTTTTTATCTTTTGCTAATTCTGGGAATAGTGTTTTTTCTATGTCTCCTGTTCGGTAGTTTCCAAAGTCTAGTTTACCTTTTGAGAAGTATATTCCACCGTTGATGTAGTAGTCTAGTAGTGGTTTTTCTTTAAATGATACTATTTTGTCTCCACTTAGTTCTACTATTCCGTATGGGGATGTCATTTGTGTTATGAATATTGTGAAGTCGAATGGTGATTGTTCTCCGTCTTCAACCATTTTTTTGATGCTTATGTCTGCTACTACGTCACCATTTCTTATTACGCATTGTTCGTCTTCACCAAGTTGTTCCATTCCTAGTCTTATAGCATTGAGTGTACCTAGGGGCTTTTCTTCTTTAACGTATTCTATGTCGACTCCCATGTAGTTGGAACCATACCTTTCTTCTATTTTTTCTCCTAAAAATCCTGTTAATAGGATAACTTTTTTTATTCCCGCACTTTTAAAATCAAATAATTGTTTATCAAGGATTGTATAATCTTCTTTTAGTTCTACTAGTGGTTTTGGAACAGTTTCGGTGACTGGTCTTAGTCTTTTTCCGAATCCACCACATAGAATCATTCCAATTGTAGTATTCATTTGTATCACTCTGTTATTTTATTTTGTTAACCTATATGTACTTATAGATTTTTACTAGTTTAAGTTTATATGTTTTAAAGTATATAGAATTTTTGTGGTTTTTTCTTTATTGGAATTATTATTTTAGTATTATTTGATTCACTTTTTTTCACATTACTCATTATATATTTTAAAGTATTTAAATATTACTACTATTTTATGAACAATGTTCAATAATCAACAGTTTCTTTAAACCTAATCACACCCACAACATCGATATCAACAACTCACCAATCCAATCAAATAAACACCAAAACAACAACTGACACACAACACAAACAAAAAAGCTCTAAAAGAAAAACATGGACAGAACATCACACAAACACATCCAATACCCACAAACAAATCATACAACAATAATAAACAATCAAAAACTCACTTAAATAACACATTAAAGTAATAAACAGCATGAACAATAACCATAAAACATAAAAAAACATGACCTCAAAACAGCCTAACCATAAATTATTTTATTAGATTCTTACATAAATACTACATAACAACAAGATTAAAAATTGTGTTTAATTATATGATACCTAACTAGAGTATTAATTTATTATTTATGGAGAACATTCTTTATGGAGAACAAAATGATGTATGAAATTGGAGAAGCATTAATAGGCGATGGCCCAGAACTAGCACATATCGATTTAATAATTGGTGATAAAGAAGGACCAGTAGGTACAGCATTTGCAACAAACATGGCCAATATGTCCGTTGGTCACACACCCCTACTGTCAGTAATAAGACCAAACTTACCAGCAAAACCTGCAACACTAATAATACCAAAAGTAACAGTACAAAATCTTGACGATGCAAGTAAAATATTTGGTCCAGCACAAACAGCAGTAGGAAGAGCAGTAGCTGACGCAGTAGAAGAAGGCATAATCCCAAAAGACCTAGTCAATGAGATAGTAATAATGGTAAATGTATTCATAGACCCATCAGCAGAGGATTATCGTAAAATCTACCAATACAATTATGGTGCAACCAAACTAGCAATCAAACGTGCATTTGAAGGATATCCATCAATCGAAAAAGTATTAGCAGAAAAAGACCGTGGAACACATCCAATAATGGGGTTCAAAGCAATGAAATTATGGAATCCACCATACTTACAAGTTGCACTTGACTTGGACAACGAAGACAAAATGCGAAGTATAATAAGAGACCTACCAAAACGGGAAAGAATTCTAATAGAAGCTGGAACTCCACTAGTTAAGAAGTTTGGTGTAGAAATAATCAGTAAGATACGTGAAGAACGTCCAGGAGCATTCATTATAGCCGACCTTAAAACCTTAGATGTTGGTCGTGTAGAAGTTA
>MUZZ01000126.1 GCA_003266075.1 Methanosphaera sp. rholeuAM74 | reverse complement strand
AATGCAGTTGTCATCAATACTGAAATTGTTTTTAAAATTTCTTTATGCATTTCATCAGCCATATAATGTTCCTCCATTTCATTTATTTAATAATAAATAATTATCATTAATACTAATATTTATGTATTTATAATTAATTATTACTTTCTATTTAAATTATTCATCATAGCTATTCAACTATCATATTAATCAAGTTTTCAACACTATCATATACGACGTCTAAATCGCCAAGATTTGGAACATAGGTTGCAGCCTTAGCAGAATTAACTCCTAAAACCTCATAATCCAAGTCCTCTACTGGTGCAACAACCATACAAGTGTCTGAAACAATCTTTCCACCAGCACTTTCAATGATATCAAGGTATCCACACTGCTTACTAATAGATTTAATAGCCTTTGACGTACAAATCCACAAATCCTTCTTAAGCTTTTTGTTGTATAATAATTTAGCTACCTCTTGTATTTCACTAATGGATGCATGAGGACAACCAAGACACACAAGATCCGGTACACTATCTGTAGTGCTTAGACTCTCGATAGATTCAGTTATAACATCATTATCAATACATACTTTTTCAAGCGTGTCTTCTTCACCTTCGACTATTGCATCCTTGTACTCTGGTGTGAGATTATCCACATGATAGATACTCACAGCTCCACTAGAAGCCAGTGCAGCTCCCAAAGTCTTGAGATTGTTACGGCTTAACTTTGAGTTAACCATAAAGTATGGGATTTTATCGTTGACAATTTGACCCACATGGTATCCTAAAGCTCCAACTTCTGCCTCGTTAGTAAAATCATAGTCTACACTGAAAATCATATCAGCTAACCTGTTTTCCTTGATATGATTACCATAATATGGTGTTCTACCAACTATTGCAGCAAGCAATGCACTAGGACCTCCTTCCCTATTTGTTCTCGCACCTATAACACTATTAACATAGCATACAGCTGATGATTCAGACCATGCCACGTGTTCATTAAGCATTGGAGTGTTACCAATAAGGTATGGTGTACATGTACAAGTACTCATAACGCCAAGACTTTCATATCCATTAATAATGTCAACCTGTTTATCTGCAAACTCTTTGCTAAAGCCTAACTCCTTCCAGTATTCGATGTCTACTCCAGCAGGATTTAACATTGTCTCCAGACAAACATCAGCCTTAGTTCCAAGATCAACAACGAAGTCTAGTCCAGCATCTCCTATGGTCTTATATGAAACACCAGACACCTGTGCAGATGTGATGGGAATCATACGTTCAGCATCATATATTTTGCCCAGGCTTACCAGTATTTCCATACACTCAGCTTTTGCTTCACCATATTCTCCATTATACATATCTTCTTCATATTTTGTAAGTAGCATAATAATCACTTTCTAGTTGTTTAACTGGTAGTCCACCATTTCATCTACTATGTGGATGAAATTATCCATCTGATCTGCAGGTATTGTTGCACCTGCTGCTATGTTGTGTCCACCACCAGAACCATTAAAGTTCTGTGAGGCCTGATTCATTATTACACCCAAGTTAACTCCTTTTTCAACATTCCTGTCAGTTGTACGTGATGAAACCTTGATTAGATTATCCATTTTCATAAGACTCAATATAGGCTTGTCAGGAAGTATACCTAAATCGATTGCAATGCTACTAACAGCTGATGCAACCTGCTTTCTATTCTTATCCTCGGTGTATATGTACTGGATGTTGTCCTCCTGTATACTACCTTCTCTTCTAATCCATTCAATGCCTTCCTGCATAATGCGACCATAATCATCTAATAATGTGAGTGCATAGTCCATCTGATTATACTTAGCCAACTCTATAGCGATGGCTGCAGTATACTCCTTATTCTTTCCACAAGCATTCAATAAATTAGAGTACTCAGTTATATTAGTTAATTCACGTCTAATATTTGGTATAGTGTAAATCTTACCATATATTTCATCATTTAAGTCTATTAGCTTGTCTTTTAGCTTATCGTATTCGTCCTCGTTGAGTTGACTTAACAATTTATCCTTTGGAATAGAGTTTTCATCAAGAAATTTTTCAGTATTGTCCGTGTTTCCTGATAAATCATCCAGAACTGGTGAATACGTGTACGTAATAGCCTTTGAAAGATTCTGAGTATTAGAATAAGCTAGTTTAAGCTCATCTTTAACTATGATAGTTTTCTTTTCAACAGCTTCATCTAATATTAATTTGTTAATTCCAGTAGGTTCATCCCTCATTTGCATATCACCACAAGCACCAGTAAGTGCAAGTCCTGATAACTCATAACAGCCCATGCCATGGACAGAAAGATAGGATAACCCAGAACCACTAACATCCTTAGTACCATCAATACCATACAAGTGTGGATTCACATGCACAGAGTTTTTACCCAACTCGATGTCTTGGTCTTCCTCTGGAATTTGATGATGGTCTGCAATGACAACATCACCTTTAAGCTTTGATACGCTTTTTAACTGACCACTACCCATATCAGAGAATATGAATAGCTTATATCTTTCCTTCGTCAAGCTTTTAACATCACTCTCTTGTAATCTGGGAAGAATTGTTATGTGAAATCTTCCCCCAGACTTCTTTACTGCGTTAGCAAATATTCCAGCAGAGGTAAGACCATCAGCATCATTATGTGATATGATTCTGACTACATTATTCTTCTTAATATGTGATTGTATAAGCTCACAAGCTTCATCAGCCTTATTTAACAAGGAGAGCTGCTGTTT
>MUZZ01000079.1 GCA_003266075.1 Methanosphaera sp. rholeuAM74 | reverse complement strand
ACTTACAAACATCCTTTGAAGCAGGCTCACCACAACGCTTACAAGTGCCATTAGGTAGTTTGTTCTCCTCTTTTAACACATAATCCCTTTTAACGGATGGTTTAATCTTTTCAAAACCTTTAAGCGTAGAATACATTATAGTCGGATGATTCAACGTCATCTGGCGAACAAAATCCCCCACCTCCATACGGAAGGATTCATGGGCATAAGGACAGCCATCGAAATGTACTTCAAAACCACTCTCAAGGACATACAATCCAATCTCCTTCTCAGGAATTTCTCTCAAAGGTTTAATCTTAGCAGTGAAACGTTCATCACTACTTTCAGTGATATAACCAATCCGTACAAGGTTGTTAATGTTGCCCTCAAGGTAGTTCATCAAAATGCTTTGAGTTTCATCATCGAGGTTATGGCCAGTAGCAAGCTTAGTAGCATTAACCATACGTGCATACTTATTAAAAATCTGCCTTCTAAATACTCCACAGTAGGTACAAGCATGTTTTGATTTACAGCTTTCATATTCAGCTTCCATAATCTCATCAATACTAAAATCAAACTCATCACTAAATGATACTATGTGATGTTTAATGCCAAGCTTTTGTGTAACATCCTTTGCTATACGAACACCCTCCGACCTATAACCTGCTATACCCTCATCAATAGTTATAGCTTCAACGTCAATTATGCCCTTTTGTCTGAGGATGTTCAGGATGTTAATCAAGGCAACACTATCTTTTCCACCAGAAAGACCTACAAGTACCTTATCACCCTTTGTAATGAGCTTTCTTTTTCTCATAGTCCTTATGACCTTTCTTTCTATGGATTCTCTGAAGCATTTACTACAAAGTTTTTGACCATCATACCTTCTATGAATAACAACATGTTCATATCCGCATTGTGTGCAAACATCATCACTCAAAATAATAACTCCCCTATATTAACTATTTATCATTTAACCATATATTTAAAATATTGGAAAATCTTGGACATAGTTTTTGCCAAGCTTCAACGCAATTTCAGCCTTCTCCAATTCCATTCCAAGATAAGCTGCATGCTCAATCCTGCTAATATAATCGTTTCTAATAATTTCCTCATAAATTGCCCTAGCACTATCAGACTCAATTACCAATGTCTTCTTGTAGTCAACATATAATACTGCATGAATCTTGGAATCTGCCAGTATAATCTTAAAGCTACCCTTATAGTCTGGTACAAACTTACCATCAGCCATTGCCTCAATATGTGGAATGTCGCTCAAGTCAATGTCAGCATCATCCCTGTTGTACTGGTCTTTAAGCCTAATCAGGTTAACACCAACATTCTTGGGGATTGTGTTTCTCTTTTTTGCAATAAACATCATATCCGATGCAGTTTTCAATTCATGAATACTGCCCTTAGTCTTAAGGCTGGCTTCTGGGCTAAACAGTATGCTCACACCTAATTCCATTGCAATACCACTAAGAACAGCGTTCACACCATTACTATCGGCATCAAGTAACTCGCTGACGTTTCCCACACCAAAAAATAGGGGCTTTCTCGGATTTCTCTTGCGTAGTAGCCAACAGGCAATAATGGAATTTGTGAGGCTGTGACTATTAATTGGATCTAGCAATGGATCAGCTATAGTGTTAATTGTTTCACATTTCTTGTCTAGTGATTCTAATGACTTCACCCTGTCCAATGCTTTTTGAGGAATGAAGTTCTTAGAATAATCTGTTGGCAGGAGTACGGCTGATGCACTATAGTCTTTGATGTCATCTATGACTTTGCAGTAGTTTCCATGGTCTAAGCTTAGGACTAGATCAGCACCAGCACTTAAAGCCCTCTTGATTTCACGTGAGTTTATGGTATCGATGCTTACCGGTACATCAAAGTTATCCTTGATAATTTTAACCATATGATAGGCACTTTCAGGGTTTTCCATATTGGCCTGCATACCCACATCAATCATGTCAGCACCAGAATCCAAGTAATAGGCTACCCTTTCAAGCAGCATATCATCAGTAAGTGTGATGGCATTGGCAATTTCTCCAAG
>MUZZ01000064.1:344-1223 GCA_003266075.1 Methanosphaera sp. rholeuAM74 | reverse complement strand
CACAGTTAAAGCAGTATATGATGGTCTCGACACATTCTATGATACAGTAACTTCAGATGAAGATACATTTAATGTAATCAAAATACCTACAACAACCAATATTAGTTTAGCTAATAGAACTGTTGGAAATGTAACAATAAATGTAACTGTAACTGATAAGGATGATAATCCAGTAACTACTGGACTAGTTGATGTAACATACACAATAGATAATGGTGTAAGTACAACAAAAACCATAGAACTCAATGATAATATAACTCCAGTAAAAATTGACATAGATAATGCTGATGTATTGTTTAGTGTACGAGCTAAATATCTTGGTACTGATAAGTATGAAAGCAGTCAAACTGAACAACCAGGAATTGGTAGTACAACCATAAAACAAAATGCAACATTAACAATTGAAGAAGAACCAAGTCCAGTATACGTATATGAAGATGTAACATATAGTGGTACATTACTTGACGGAATGGGCGAACCTATTAAGGATGCTACAATACGCATTATAGTAATGAGCGGTACTAATGAGATTGATAGAAACGAAACAGTCAAAACGGATGAAGACGGACATTATTCATGGACTAGAACATCCATTGCTGTCGGTCAGCTTCTTAACGTAACTGCTTACTATGATGGTAATAAGGTTGTCAATGCAGTAAACAATTCCACAGAGTACACAGTTAACAAACGTCCAACAACCACTATAGTAAATGTAGTAAATGATACAGTAGGATTTACAAGCATTGACGTAGTTGTAGAGGATGCTCTTGAAAATAATGTAATACTCAAGGAAGGTACATTAACAATCACTGTCGGTACAGACGAATTTACCAAAAACATTGACACTAGTGGAACAACTCACATAGACATACCTACAAC
>MUZZ01000064.1:0-225 GCA_003266075.1 Methanosphaera sp. rholeuAM74 | reverse complement strand
ACCAACCAATGGCTAACCGTGAAATAACATTAGTCATCGACGAGGTCTCACACTACCTAACAACAGATGCAAACGGTAGATATGAATACAACTACACAACTGTCAAAGAAGGCACATTCACGGCAGTCGCAACATTCTACGATACAGAAGGAGTAGTTGCCACATTAAGTAATGAGACAACCTTCAAAGTATCTAAACTGAACACAACTACTGTTGTTACAGTTG
>MUZZ01000205.1:3589-4322 GCA_003266075.1 Methanosphaera sp. rholeuAM74 | reverse complement strand
TAAATCAATTCCAACCAAAGCAGAATATTATTACACACTAATATAAGAAGTATAAAGTAAACAAAATAAAGGACAATAATCATAAGTATTATAATTATTATATTTGGCAGAATTTATCGTTATTAGATAAATTATTTACCACATCGTATTGTACTCTACAATTACGCTTAACATACATCCAACTAAAAATTTCCCATTACATATTGAATGGACTTTTTTTAGCATTCCATTATATTGATATTGCTATACTTGGATATTGCAACCATCATCACTTGCACATATGTGCTGTTGTTCAGGTCATCACCGTTAAAGTTATAGCACATACTATTGTCAACAAATCCATCACATCAAATTAATTAGAAAATATTGCATAAGTCTTTTATGAGAAGATGTGATAAAGCTCTAAAAAGAGAAAACAAGACCATTAAAACTCCACATATTTGATTCATATCTTCTTGAGAGTGCTTCTTCCTCATTTATTTAAATTAGTTTTTCTAGTAACTTTTTCTGTTGCTAAGATACATCTCTTTTAACTAGTACACATTCAGTATAATGTCCTGTTTCTTCAAATCATTGTTTGAATGCTATTCGAAGACTTGCCATAGCCGTGAAATTAATTGTATCCTAACCCCAAAATTAGCAACCCATAGAATATAAATTTGCATGTTTATAAATAATATCTTAAACAAAGTCTGTGTACACATAGTAAAGAATAAATATGAAATTTTTTAAA
>MUZZ01000205.1:0-3570 GCA_003266075.1 Methanosphaera sp. rholeuAM74 | reverse complement strand
TAAAAAAAGTAATAAATTCTAGAATTGTGTTTAGTTTTGTTAATAGTATTACTATATAGAAGTTTTGCTATTAAATTATACTACAATACAGAATACCACTTTAATTATAATGTGGTGGCTGTACGTGATTAACCCATAACAGGTCATCCACGTAGAAATGTAGACCATATTTAAAACACCCACAAATATTAAAAATAACAAAAAACAGGAAAGACAGAAAATGACCACGAGAATTACTGAAAGAAGTTTATATGCCCCATTAAATAATTATCTGAAAGAATTAGGGTTTAACAGTGCATCCGAGATAAAGTGTAGTAAAGGACAACTAGACATACTCGCATCAAAGGATGATAAATGCTACATAATAGAAGTCAAGATTGGTGATGGCAAAGAAAAAATTATTCAAGGACTAGCACAAGCACTAAGATATGCCAAGGACAATGATACGGGAAACGTCATCGTCATAAATTATCCCGAATCCATAAGAGAAGAGGACACAGAAAACCTGGACGAGGTAGCCTTGATGACTGTTACAAACACGTTTTTGTCGACTGAGTACCTGACCGAGACAAAGGATGTGTCAGCCAAGCAATTGTTTGATGAATTAAACGCTCTGCATTTATCAAAAAGAAGAACTGGCATAGTGGACATTAACTTAGTCATAAAGGCAATATCCCAGTCCATAAAGAACATCAACTCCATAATAAAGCGATTGAATAAGAAAGACGTAGAACAACTGATGGACTTGATAACTGGAAAACTGGATTTGTTTGTAGCATTATCTCCAGTCAAGAAGAAGGATGTCATCGAAGATATGGCTTTGACTTTGATTAGTTATCTCTTGGTTAATCAGATGTTGTTTTACCACATCTTCAGTAAGAAGTCTGGTCGCATACCAGAACTAGAAGAGATAGATAGTTTAGATGAGCTTAAATCACAGTTTGAAAAAATCACAGAAATCGATTACAAGTCAATATACCAGATAGACGTGATATCAAGACTACCAGAAAATACTAGGATAATAAATTCATTGAACGATATTACCGCAACAATCAAAGTGGTCAAACCAGAACTAGTCGAACACGACCTGATTGGAAGACTCTTCCATGACCTCCTACCATACCAGACAAGAAAAATCCTAGCAGCATTCTATACAAACCCCGTCGCAGCTGACATACTGGCAGGATTATGCATTGACAACAGCCATGATAAGGTGATTGACCCCGCATGTGGCAGTGGAACACTACTAGTATCAGCCTACAAACAAAAACAACGACGGGATAATGGTAGCACCACAAAATCCTTGTTACACAACCAATTCATTGGAGAAATTACTGGAATGGATATAATGCCTTTTGCAGCACATCTTACGGCAATCAACCTGTCATCGATGAACATGAAAACAGCTACTGATAGCTTGAACGTTGGCGTGATGGATACCCTGAGTTTATCCAAACACCTCCAAAACAGAAAATCATATGATATAAAGGAGTTTTCAAGAGAACTTCAGACAACAATTGACTTATTCAAAAAGCATAGTAGACAAACAACCCTCACAAGCTTCACTAAATCACATAGTACTGGTGCTGTGACCGCGGATTCTGGTGATAGAACGTTCCAGATAACAAAAAACTCTTTTGATGTGATAATTGCCAATCCACCATTTTCGGATAGGGAGAAGATGCCCAATGAGTACTTGAAGGTATTGGATTCATATACTCCATTAAATGAAATTTGTGGATCCAAGGTAAACCTATGGGGATACTTTTTAGCCTTGAACGAGTTTTTAATCAGGGATGGTGGAACGTTCGGCTTTGTACTGCCAATAAACGTGTTCAGGGGAATGGCAACACAGGATATAAGAGATTACATCCTAGACAACTACACCATCAAGTACGTGGTCAAGAATGGAAAGAGTGTCGCATTCAGTGAAAACTCACAACTAAGGGATGTCCTATTCGTCGCAGAAAACAAGAAGCCTAGAAGTGATAGTATGCTTAAATTCGTTATAATCAATGAAGACCTGCATAGTTTAAGCCTATCAGATGCTGGTAATATATCAGAGTATATTAGAGGTGAATTAACTGACATCGACAAGGACTTGGATGTTACACAGTACAGGCAATCAGAGCTCCAAGAAAACAGGGAAAATCTCATGCCATACTTCGGAGTAATGAGAATCAAATCTGGAAAAGTATTATCCGACTTCAAATTCATGATTAAAAATAGATTAAAGGATAAACTCAGGAAGATACGCCAAGAGGATACGGTGGAGGGATTTACTGCTTCACCAGCTGGAGTTTCACAGATGACCTTCATAACAAATAATTATGGTGGAAACAGGACTAACAGAGCATTTCTCATCTACGACCACGAGGATGATGACAAAGTCTACGCTAAAATCAGGGGCCTTAAAAGTGAAGTGTTTGAAATACCTAAAACCTCGATCAGGCCAGCATTCAGAACATTGACTGACGTACACTCATTCAACATAGACAATAAACTGGATTTCTTCATAGAAGGCGAATTTCCAAAATCAGATTTCGTACTAGAGTTATCCAAGTTCAATACCCAGAAGCACACATTCAACTATGAGGATATAAGACGAACATCATCCGCTAAGCTTACACATATGGTGGTTGCAAGAAGATTCAGTCCCCACTCACCCAACACGTCACATTTTGCATTCAGCTCAAACACAGAGTTTATCCCACCAGATACGTTTAAAATAATGAGTTTAGACTTGGATAGTGCTAAGGTAAACACGTTATACTTGAATAGTGTCATGGGAATACTTAACATAATATTGTTGAAGGAACAGAGTACTGGACGGCTGACAGACATACGCCAGAATGATTTACTGCTACTGGATGTGTTGGATACTGAGAAACTGGATGATAAAACTGTGGACGAACTCTTAGGATTATATGAGAAACTGAAGGATGAAGAATTCGATTCACTTTCACAGCAGTTTGCCAGAAAAACAGAAAACAGGCTAAAACTTGACAGACGACTACTGGAGATACTCGGGTTTAGCATTGATGAAGTAGAATCAATATTACCTAGAGTTTATGAGGCAATAAGCTATGAACTAGTCAGTGGATAGTTTTGTTTGTAAACCTACTTATTGTGATGGGGACATGAATCACGTGTTTTGAGGGCATACTCATTTAAAGGCTCAAAGCTTAACATTCTCCTTTTTTTCGTGTTGCAATTAGTGAAGCTTGAAAACAATATTAATTATTATATATGATTGCTGTCATCATCATTTCACAGGGGGTATTAATGATTTTTTGTTGTTTACCCTTTATTGTGTGATTCAACCCAGTTAAAGTAGTATTATCATTTTCTATCCCCATTTTGTACTGTTTTCTATTGTATCCGTGAATAGGTTTATCTGAGTTGATGTTAATGTGATTTAGATTAACGATAGGCCATAGTATATAATATTATTTAGACTAATTATAACTCGTGTTTGAATTCGTGCTGAATTAGTTTTGTATGTGTGAATTCTCATTCTATGTAGTCATCGACTATTTCAGCGTTGACTACTTCTATTGTGGTGTTGTA
>MUZZ01000080.1 GCA_003266075.1 Methanosphaera sp. rholeuAM74 | reverse complement strand
GTATTGCTCAAGCACCTCACGCAGCTAGAGGAGACGCATTCGCACTCAACCCTCTCATAAAAGTTGCATTTGCTGATAACAACTTATCATTTGACTGGGCTAACCCAAGAGAATGTATTGCAAAAGGTGCAATCAGAGAATTCATGCCTAGTGGTGAACGTGACTTAATTAACCCTGCATTATAAGTATGGGTTAATGATTTTCAAGAAAATATAAGGATAAGTTTATATATTACTTTAAACATAATATATAATTGAGTTTCCAAGTAAACTTTAAAGTATAGAAATATATTCGATTAATAGTTTATTTAATGAAGTGAGCAAGATACGATCTGTATTACTTCGGTAGACAAGATACGGTCTGCATTACTCATAATAAAACTATTATATACTTTTACTAGGAAAAATATAAGGGTTCATATCCTTGCTTAGGAAACTACTATCTTTATATTATTTCCTTTATTTTTTAAAATCTTTTTTACATTATTCAATTATCAAAACTAGTTTTAAAACAATTTTATTTTCAAAAAAAAATAGTTATTTTTTGGAGTTTATTTTCTAGTAGATATATCTACACTCATTTTCATATACTTCATCATATTCAGCTATTAATGTACCTCTATTAATGGTCATGATGTTGCTTCCAACATATTTGCAACCCTCAAATGGCGTGTACTTAGCATTAGTGTAGAACTTATCCACGCTAATAGTACCCTCTTGTTTCAAATCAAGTACTGTTAAATCAGCATCATAGCCTTCAGCTATCTTTCCCTTGTTTTTTATATCAAATATCTCGGTAGCCCTCTTACTTGTGAGGCTAATCAACTGTTTTAATGATAGTTTCCTCTTATTAACCAGTGTTAACAATAATTTCATAGTTACTTCAAGACCAGGAATTCCCGCAGCACTACTCCAGGTATCCTTTTGTTTCTCCTCAAGGGTGTGTGGGGCATGGTCTGTTGCAACACAATCAAATTCATCCAAATAATCGTCGTCGACGTTGTAATCCACATTCCTCAGCGGTGGATTAGTCTTAGCTTTCACTCCATAACTGTCATAAACAGCATTAGTTAAAAACAGGTGGTGTGGAGTAACTTCTAATGATATCTTAGCCTTGTTTTTGTAGGCATCTACTAATTCCAAGCTCTGTCTTGTACTAACATGGCATAAGTGAATGTGTTGTTTATTCTCTAATGTATATTCTATTGCCTTTTTCACAGATATTATCTCTGCTAAGCCACTTCTAGCATAACTATAAGCCTTAGTGTTAGTATATGTACTTTCATTCTTTTTCAAATGTTCCATGTTATTTTTTATTATTGTTTTATCCTCGCAATGTAAACATAAAGGCTTATTTGTCCTAGCAACACTTCTAAACATTTCTCTTAGCTGATTGTCATCATATAAATCCATGAATATCTTGTATGACGCAGGTTTTTCTTCAAGTATCTCCTGTACGTCCTTGTCTGATTTTACTCCAGCCTGCAATCCGAAGTCTACAACAGATTTTTTCAGTGCTATCCTCTTTTTTTCTATGAAGTTTTTCAGGGTGTCCGTCTGGGGTTTTGTGTTGGGCATATCTATTACCGTGGTGTATCCACCATGAGCTGCTGCTTGACTTCCACTTTTCCAGTCCTCCTTATATGTTAATCCTGGATCTCTAAAGTGTACATGTGGATCAATCATTCCTGGTATTACTATGTTATCTTTTATATCGATAACTTCATCACTAGTCATATCTGATGCTAACAAGGTTTTCTTTATGCTCTCTATTTTACCATTTTCTATTATGATGTTTTTTGTCTGGTTATCTATTGTTTTACAATTTTTCAGTATCATGTTGCTCATGTCCAAAACCCCATTAATTATCAATTATTATAATAGTTAGTTTTTACATACTATTTATATTATGTATTTGTTTAAGGGGGTTATTAGCTTTTGTCAATTGAAGACTATGTTGAATCAATTATTGAAAAGGACTTAATCCAATTCAAAAAGGATTTAAAGTTACCAAAAATGGATATGGACTATAAAAAGAACGTATATCCAGTCATTGCTGATTTTACTGAGTATTCACCATTACATAATGGTCATCTATACTGTATGAACAAGGCAAAACAGGCTCATCCTGACGCATTATTTGTCGCAGTAATTCCTGGACTCTTTGAACGCAACGGTAGGGGATTACCTTACATCATGCACAGAAATACCAGAGCAAAGTTGGCCATTAGTCTGGGAGCTGATATTGCCGTTGAAGGTCCGCCTATGGGAGTAATGGGTTCTGGTCAATATTCACTATGTCTTGCTTTAATGTTCAAAACATTGAATGCTGATTACATACCACGTGGCTACATTAGCAATGACCCCCAATTCATGACAATACTTAATTACATACGTGACGGCAGACCTGTAGCACCCCGTCCATACAAGATAGTTTCATTAGATGACAAGAAGGTCTTACTTGAAGGAAAACTCAGTAACGATGACTACGTCATAGTTTCACTAGCTAAATCACTATCTAAGATTGGCTTTGATTACAAGGATAAGTTCATCTTCATCCCACGACTGGAGAATGTTAGTGGCACAAAAATAAGACAATGCGTTTCATCATCAAACTTCGATAACCTAGACCAAATGCTTCCAGAAAAAACAATCGACATTCTAAAAAATGAAATTGAATATAACCATGCACCACTACATGAACTAAGGGCTAATAAACGTCTACTAAATAATGTTAACAACTTAAGTATGGATGAACTATCAAATTTAACACTCATTGACTCAGATACTGTTAAAAACATAATTGAAGGTCGACCATTCGATAATTTAGATGATTTAACAGAAGCGATAACATATGGCTTCAGTAGCCATAGAAAACAACGCATACTAAGTGTCTTAGAAGCAACGATTATAAGTACTGAAATGAATAAATATATTAATAACTATCCACAACTGATTAGAATTTTAGGATATAAGAGCAAAGAAGCTCTCAACAAATTTAAGTTCAATTTAGAAAACAATTCAATAGGAGAAATTAGGATAACATGTCAATAAAAGATAAAGATTTTATAAGATTTAATTACGTAGCAAGAATAAAAGAAACTGGAAAGGTATTCGACACATCATATGAAGAAGTCGCAGAAGAAGCAGGTATATTCTCAGAAAACAAGAATTATAAACCTATAGTACTTGCTGTAGGTACGGATCAATTCCTTCTAGGCTTACAGGAAGAAATGAAGAAAATGGACATAGGAGAATCAAAAACAATTGAACTAACACCAGAACAAGCTTATGGTAAAAGAAATCCAGAAAAAATACGATTAATCCCAATGTCAGAATTTAAAAAACAGAACCTCCGACCATTCGTAGGAATGCCATTAACATACGAGAACGAACAGGGTATAGTAAGGACAATCAGTGGTGGAAGAGTAAGAGTAGATTTCAACCACGAACTAGCAGGCAAAAGCCTTGAATATGACATTG
Source organism: Methanosphaera sp. rholeuAM74 (assembly GCA_003266075.1). Classification (GTDB taxonomy): domain Archaea; phylum Methanobacteriota; class Methanobacteria; order Methanobacteriales; family Methanobacteriaceae; genus Methanosphaera. Next base: position 6,606 of record MUZZ01000080.1, on the reverse strand, counting down.
AAATAATTGAAGAAGTCACAGATGTCACAGAAAAAATCAAGGAAATGATAGACTTATATTATGGTAATCCTAGTCTAAATCTTGATGATGTGGAGATTGAAGTCGAAGATGGAATAGCAAAAATAAAATTAGGAATTTTAGCAGGTTTCGATCAAAGGTCATGTCAAGAAGTAACTATGAATAAGTTCAGAGTAGCCAGTGTATTATATGAAAACATTGATGAAATCGATAAAGTACAATTTATTGATGAATTCAAATCTAAAGAAGTAACTGATGATGTTGCTACTGATGATGAAATAGTTGACGTTGAATCAGATGCAACAGAAGACAATGCAAATGATGAGGACGTTCAGAACGATACGCCTGTTGAAGATGATACTAATATTGATATCGAGTTTGTAGATGAAATTGACGTTGAAGAGAAATCTCCTGAAGTATTAAGAAGATAATTGATTAACTCATTATCTAACTTCTTTTAATTTATATTTTTGAAGTAATTTCAACGACTTTTTCGCATTGAATCAAATCTTCAAAGGTGTTCAAGAATGTAGATAATTTATCTGACTCTATATTGCAGATGAGTAGATTATCTTCAAGATTTGTTTCTACAAAATCAATATTGTCTGGGTAGAGGCAGTTATATGCAATTTTGGCATCTTTTTTGCTTTCATATTCAAATATCATTTTAGCTTTAATTTTCATTAATATCCCTTATTTTTCTGTTATTTAATAACTAAATCTGACTTTTTTTAGTCATATATCTTATTAGAGCTTATCTTCGGCGTTGTTTTTGATTTTATCATTAAAAGTAGTATAGTTATATATATATATTAATTACATATAATATACTATTATACTATAAATATATAGATGCATGAATTATAAATACGTGAGAACTCATTTTTGCCCGTATTTTAAAAGATATGCGTTTTATATTTTATTTACGATGATTTTTTTACGTATTTTTTGAAAATAATGAGATAAATTACGTATTTTTATAAATAAAAAAGTGTACACTATAAAACGGAGGATATAACTAATGGTTAGACCATATACACGCAAAGACTATATTAGAAAGATACCAGCATCAAAGATCGTGCAGTATGACATGGGGAATCTCTCAGCGGAGTTCCCATTGCACGTAACATTGGCTGTAAAGGAACATGCACACCTTTCACACAATGCTTTGGAATCAGCTAGGGTAGCATCCAACAGATACCTACAGAGAATGACTGGTAAAATGGGATACAGATTAAAAATCAGAACATACCCACACCATATTGTAAGGGAAAACCCTATGGCTACNNAAAGTGGTATGAGAGGAGCATTTGGTAAAGCTGTAAGCTCAGAAGCATTAGTACGTGCAAACCAGAAGATAATAACTGCATACGTCGAAGTTAAAGATTTTGAACATGCAAAAGTAGCCTTAAACAGGGCTGCAATGAAGCTCCCAGTTTCATGTAAACTAGTAATAGACAAAGGACATGACCTGGTCCAATTCTAGGTCAATTGGGCAATTTCGGAAGAGTGTTAATATGAATTACGTCGAATTTTTTGAGCATCTTGGCAAAAACGACATACCAGTAGCTGGAGGAAAAGGAGCAAACCTAGGTGAACTAACTAATGCAGGAATACCTGTACCTCCTGGTTTTGTAATAACATCAGAAACCTATCGTAAGTTCATAACCAAAACAGGCATAGCAGATAGGATAAATGCTATGCTAACTGGTCTTGATATCAATGATACAAACAAACTAAACCAAGTATCAGATGATATAAAAGAACTCATCATAAAAACGGATATTCCCGACGAGATACAACGCATCATAATAGAAGCATACAACTCACTATGTCTTAAAGTAGAAATAAATGACGTAGTTGTAGCTATTAGGTCATCAGCAACAGCAGAAGACCTACCAGATGCATCATTTGCAGGACAACAAGAAACATACCTGAACATCAGCGGAATAAATGATGTACTAGATAACGTACGTAAATGTTGGGCATCACTATTTGAGGCAAGAGCAATATTCTACAGAGCAGAAAACGATTTTGACCACTCCAAAGTACTGATAGCTGTAGTAGTACAACAAATGGTTAACTCAGAAAAATCTGGAGTAATGTTCACAGTCGACCCATCAACTGGTGCAGAGGAAATGCTAATAGAAGGAGCATGGGGATTAGGTGAAGGTGTAGTGTCAGGTACAGTCACACCAGATACTTGCGTATATGATAAGATAAACGATGAAGTAAAATCATATATAATAAACACCAAAAATACTATGTTCACAAAAGACCCACAGACAGGTCAAACTGTACAAATTGACGTACCAGACGAGTTAAAAGACAAAAAAGTTCTAACAGATGATGACCTAGAAAAATTAACACAACTAGGACGCAGAATCCAGAAACACTATGCATCACCAATGGATACCGAATGGGGAATAGAAAACGACAAGGTATATATGCTACAAGCAAGACCAATCACAACCCTAAACAACACCACAGAAGCAGAAGAATTAAATGATGACGAAGAAAGAGTGGTACTCACAAAAGGATTAGGAGCAAGTCCAGGACTAGTATCAGGAACAGTTAAAATAGTAAAAGACTTAGATGAACTAGACAAAATCCTAGAAGGAGACATACTCGTAACAACAATGACAACACCAGACATGGTTCCAGCGATGAAAAGAGCCAATGGAATAGTGACCGATGAAGGTGGAGTAACTTGTCATGCTGCTATCATATCACGTGAGTTAGGAATACCATGTGTATCAGGTACAGGAGATGCAACTAAAGTACTACCTGAAAATAGTCAGGTAACAATTGATGGTAAAAAGGGAATAGTATTCGAAGGAACATTCGGTGTAGATAAAGACTCTATTGATGATGAAACAACCGAAGAAGTACAGGCTACAGCTCCACTAGTAACAGTAACCGACGTGAAAGTCAATGTAAGTATGGCTGAAGCAGCTAAAAAGGCATACGCTACAGGTGCTGATGGTGTAGGACTCTTAAGAACAGAACATATGATGTTAGCTACAGGAGTAGTGCCTTATAAGTTCATCGATGAAGGAAGAGAAGATGAACTAGTACATGTTTTAGCCGAAGGAATCCTTAAGGTAGTCGACGTATTCTATCCTAAAAAAGTATGGTACAGGACACTAGATGCACCAACTGATGAATTCAAAACATTAGAAGGTGGAGAAAACGAACCTGAAGAAGCAAACCCAATGCTCGGATGGAGGGGAATCAAAAGAGAACTCGACCAGCCAGAGATACTTAAAGCAGAATTCAAGGCTATTAAGAAGCTACACAACCAGGGATACACTAACATCGGAGTAATGCTACCACTATTACATAAACCATCAGAACTACATGATGCTAAAGAAATAGCAAAATCCGTTGGACTAATACCACATGAAGACGTAGAATTCGGTATGATGGTAGAAACACCAGCATCTGCCATAATAATAGAAGATTTCATAGAAGAAGGATTAGACTTTGTAAGCTTCGGAACTAATGACTTAACACAATACACATTAGCATTAGACAGGAACAACGAATTAGTTGCAAAACACTATACAGAGTCACATCCAGCAGTACTTAAACTGCTAACTAGTGTTATTAAAAAATGTAACGAGGCAGGAGTTACCACTAGTATCTGTGGACAGGCAGGTAGTAAACCAGAAATAGTTGAAATACTTGTTGAAGCAGGTATAGACAGTATATCAGCTAATACTGACGCTGTCAGAGACATAAAACGTTTAGTTGCAAAGGTTGAGAAAAAAATCATGCTCAAAGCAGCTAAAAAAGTATTAAACGACCAATAGGTCATAATTATTAACACTCTTCACCACCCATTATTTCTTTTGATTAATATAATATTATGATTAAATTTATATCATTTCAGATACATACTCATTCTATAAGATTAATTAATATTCTGATTAAGTACAATTTTTGGGGATGTATATGGCAAGTCAGTTACGTGAATACTTCAAGGACTTGAAAAAGACCATGAAGGGAAAAAACAATTACTTCTTTTTAGTCAATGATTCTAACAATGAAATACTTCAGCACTATGATGACGGTTATGAATCAAAATTCAACATAGGAAAATTCAAGGCAAGCCAGAAGGCTAAGATGTCATACCTAAGAGACAATAATATTAACTATAAAATGTTTGTAGTACCAGATAAAAGCGTAATTTTAAGAAAGTATCTACCATTTGATACGAATACTCCCAAAAGACACATAGACAGTTTACATGACTTTGCATATGACGCTCTTGAAGTAGTAAATGAGAATGATTACCAGGTAAATGATACCCACATTAACATGTTGGCCTCCGTGAAGGTTGTTAGCTTCATATTATCTAAGATGGACAAGTCAAAGAATATCTATGACCATGCACGTGACTTATGGGATAGGCTTCACATAGAAATATCAAGTGATGTTAAGGGAGATTTGTTTCAGGATTTAAATTGGTCATATCCTAAGGATGCATTATACAAGAAATATTCACGTGTAACGTTCCCAGTGGTTGTGATGAACGATGAATGTACTCAACTAGATGATATACCAGATGAGTTTGCCACATTCGGTAGCAGAAAATCAATTCATATTGTTAACCCTAACAGCGTATCTGATAAGAAGGCATTGCTTCTTCATGATTCATCCACATTACACATGATGCCCGCTTTTAACACATACTACCGTGAAGTGTTCTATTACTGGGATCACTGGTATTTCTCAAAGGATTTAATCAAGTATTTCAATCCTGATGATGTCATAGAAGTACGTACAGAGCGTTTCATTGATAATGCGTTATGCCCGGTATTTGATGATGATACTAATGTATTGATACCTGTGGAAGTATCATTTGACAAGTTCACGGTCAATGATGATAAGTTGGAAGTTGACATATCTGCAGAGGACTTGTGTAAGATTAAGGCTACATCAGATTTTGAATGCTTAGTTGACAAATCAAAGGTCTATAGTGCTAAACTGGATGATGGGAAGGCATCTTTCACTATTAGCTTGGATGGAATCGGTGAGGGAAGCCATGAATTTAATTTAATTCTAATGGAAAATGAGCGAAATTCTGCTCGTAATATAAAGAAAACATTTGAAGTTAAAATATGAGGTTTATCGATGTTAGATGATGGTAGAAACGTTGATAGTATTTTCAGGGATTTGGAAGAGTTTAAGAAGATGAACATGACCTATGAGTCTGGCCGCATACTTGGTTCTATGTGTACCAAACCTGACCCTATCGGACTTAAGGCATATAAGATGTTTATCGAAACTAATCTTGGTGATCCTGGATTGTTTGAGGGTTCAGCAAAGATGGAGTCTCAGGTCATAGACATGCTTGGTAAGCTGTTACACTTGGATGATGCCTCCGGTCATATTGTTACTGGTGGAACAGAGGCTAATTTTATGGCTATGACTATTGCAAAGTACCTTTTTTTGGAGAATAATAGTGGTGTTCCAGAGGTTATACTTCCATGTAATGCCCATTTCTCTTTTAAGAAGATTTGTCCAATGTTAAGCGTTAAACCGGTTTATGTTCCCCTTAAGGATTATCGTATGGATTGTTCTGTGATTGAAGAATATATTACGGATAATACTATGGCTATTGTTGCCTTAGCCGGTTCTACGGAGCTTGGCTTGGTGGATGATATAGCCAGAATATCAGAAATAGCACAAAAAAATCGGCTTTATCTACATGTCGATGCAGCATTTGGTGGATTCATAATACCCTTCATGAAAAATGATAAAAGTCATCCATTAAACTTTGACTTTTCATGTGAAGGTGTTGATTCTATAACCATAGATCCGCATAAAATGGGACTTGCACCAGTACCTGCAGGTGGCATTATAATACGTGACAAAAAACACCTAGAAAAACTATCAGTAAAAACACCATACCTGACAAAGGAAAAACAAACAACAGTAGTGGGAACAAGAACAGGAGCATCAACAGCAGCAACGTGGACATTACTAAACTATTACGGAAAAAGTGGCTACAAAAGAATAGTCAACGAATCAATAAGCCTAACAAAATACACATACAATCAGCTAAAACAAATACCACAAATAAAATTAACATGCAAACCAGACTTGAACATAATCTCATTCAAAGTAGAAAACATGGATTCAAAACTACTACAAAGAAAACTACTCAAACTAGGATGGAGAGTATCAGTATCAGAAAATCCCTACGCAATGAGGCTAGTACTGATGCCACACGTAAAAAAAGAACACATAACAGAATTCATCAAAACACTAAAAAAAGTAATAGAAGAAAAATAAAATGCTTTAACCACCATAAATTACCTTAATGACCTCCAATTCATCACCATCACAGACAACCTCATCCTCGGTAACAGTATCACCATTAACCTTCACAACAACAGTTTCAACTGCAATATCCTCTAATTTAAGAATATCCTCAACCTTCAAGTTATCATCACACTCAACTTCTTTAACATCATTCTTATTTATTAACGTAAACTTCATACTAAATCACCTTTTATCTAATTTTTCATGAATATTCTCTAGAAATGCACATGACTTACAAACATCCTTTGAAGCAGG
>MUZZ01000075.1 GCA_003266075.1 Methanosphaera sp. rholeuAM74 | reverse complement strand
GGTTGTATGCGTAGTTACCGTTTTCGTCAGTTTTTATAGTGTAATTAACACCATTATTCACCAATGTGATAGAAGCATTAGTGATTGGTACTCCGGTGCTTCTATGGAATGTTCCGGATATTTCTATTTTGTCTGTATATTGTGCATTTGATGTTGGGTTTAGAGTAATGACTGGATCTGCTTTGTCAACATAAAAACTCATCCAAGGAGTACTGGTTGCTTCATATCCACTGTCTCCATTAAAATATATAAAAAATTCCTTTTCTCCCATTGAGTTAAATATGGTTGTGTAGTTAAACATACCTTCATCATCTGTTGATGTAATATACCAATTATCCCCAATAATAACATTCACATATTTATTGGATAAACCTATATTATTCATATCAGATAATTTTCCCGTAATTGAAACATATGATTGGTATTGAGCATTATCAATTGGATCTACTTCAATCTTTGTTTGCCCCTTATTAATGGTTAAACTAGTTGTGGTTTCAAGAGTAGCCCCTGTAGTATCATCATTTAATAATACTTTTGGCGTGTTCCAAAACATCTTGTCAGTTGTATTGTAATCATCCGGTTGTAAACTTATAGTGTAAACTTCTTCAGATGAAGACATAGCCTCATTTACCTTATTCCATAATTCTGTATAACTTGCTACTGTAGTAGTTGTAGCTTTTTTTACATCTTTAGTTGTAGTATCTTGTTTTGATACAGATTTTGTTTTCGAAATTGAATTATTATCATTATAATTGAACGTTTTATCTTTTTCTTCAAGAATATTGATATCATCTGTTGTGACGGTGTCAGTACCAGTAATTGTGTTTGCATCTACACTTTTTGTATCTGCATCGTTAATATCTGTCGCACCAACAATTGTCATACCAGATAATATTATTATTAAAATTGTGAATATTAAGAAATATTTTTTATTTTTCAGCATAATATCACACACAATCCTCTTTGACATATCATCAAAGTATTCATATTATTTTCACATCAATATTAAAAAGCATTATTGTTTGATTAAAAATGGGATATACAGCAAGATTCTTTTCACTTATTTACATGCTTCTTAATAAGTTTAAAAAATATTTTTTCCGTGTTTATGAATCAGTGAAAAAAATATACTCCCCCATTTAATGATATCTAGTTTATAGTTTTTTGATAATATACTTAATCATATTTTGACCGTGATAATAATGCCACAATTAAATATGGACATGGAAATGATTAGTAGTATTAATTCTGTAAATTAACTGGTGGGGGGATTCTGGGGTTAGCTTGTCCTACTATGAAGCAGGAACTTATCTAAGCAAGAAACACATATAATTAAACATAGTTCGAGGACAATAAATCCTGTAAAAAACGAATTATAATATAAAATCGTGACTCTGGAAATCAGAAAACACGTTTCTGGACAAAGCAACAATAATCGTGTTGGCAAATTCTTTTTTTTTCTGCCAAGAAAATTCATGGCATATAATCATTCAAATATCCTATTAGCAATAACCTAATCATGCATAGCCTCTTTTAGCTTAAAACTTAAACCTATTCCTAAAAATATCAATTATAGTTTGGCATGGCATATACAAATATATCCAACATTACTCATAAACACTAGATAAAATAAACGTTTAAAAAATGGGTTGAAAAAAATACACACACCCAACTCCAACACAAACTCAACTTAATAACATTGTCCCCCTATGTGTAAAATTATAAATAGTAATTTTTTAAAAACCAATTAATAGTAGAAGCAAATAAATATTATAATTATGCGATATGATTATGATAACCAATTCATACGAACAAAGGAAAATATGGGGGAAAGCATTAAATGAGTGAGCTAATAATTTGTGAAAAGCCCAAAGTCGCTGAAAAAGTGGCTAAGGCTATATCAACATCAGCAGTAAAGGAATCTTATAAAAGAGTTCCATACTACCTAATAGACAAGGATGATGGTACACAAACAATAGTATTATCAGCAGTAGGACACTTATTCTCATTAAAAGCAAAAAACAATAAGGATAAAAGACTATACGACGTGGAATGGGTGCCACTACACGAAACAGATAAATCCAAGAAGTACGTAAAAAACTACATAGACACAATAAAGAAGTTCTCAAAAGACGCAGACAGGTTCATACACGCATGCGATTATGATGCAGAAGGAACACTGATAGGATACAATGCATTGAAGTACATCTGTGGAGAAGACAGTATAGACAAGACATTCCGTATGAAGTTCTCCGCTTTAACACAAAAGGATTTAATACAAGCATACTCCGATGCATATCCACTCAAAGATGATATAAGCTGGGTGGATAGTGGAGAAGCAAGACACATACTAGACTACCTATTCGGAGTAAACATATCAAAGTCCATGACAGACTCAGTACTGGAGGTAACCAACAGGTACGTACAACTATCAGCAGGACGTGTACAAACACCTACACTAGCAATACTAACAGAAAGAGAAAAGGAAATCAAACAATTCGTACCAGAACCATACTGGATAATCAAAGCGAAACTACAGAAATCAATAGTGGCAGAACACAAGAAGGGCAAAATATTTGACAAAAAAGAAGTGGAGAAAATCCTATCCAACTGTAAGGGCAAAGACGCAACAGTATCCAAAATTACACAACGTAAATTCAAGAAGGAACTACCAGTACCATTCGAGTTAGGAACACTGCAATCAGAGGCATACGCACAATTCGGGTTCACGCCAAGGAAAACCCAGCAAATAGCACAGAACCTATACGTCGAAGGATACACCTCATATCCAAGAACATCATCACAGAAACTACCAGAAAACCTCGGATTGGAAAACATACTCAACGAACTAGCCAAAAGTCCTAAATACAAGGACAAGATAATGTCATTAAAAGAGCCACTAAAACCGAATGAAGGTAAAAAAACTGATGAAGCACACCCTGCAATACATCCAACAGGAACACTGCCAAAAGATGTATCAGAGGATTACCAGAAGATATATGACCTCATAACATACAGGTTCATAAGCCTATTTGGAGAAGTAGCACAACTAGAATCAATTAAAGTAGACCTTGACATCGGTGGAGAGGAGTTCACATTCTCCAGACAAAGAATTGCAGAGGAAGGATGGCTAAGCCTAGACCCATACCAATACAAGAAGGTTAAAAACGAAGAGTTCCCAGACATAACAGAAGGGGACACGACAAAAGCAAAAGTGTTAAGTGAAGAAAAAGAGACAAAACCACCGGCAAGATACAACCAAGCATCAATAATAAGGGAACTAGAAAAAAGAGGTCTGGGAACAAAATCCACAAGGGCAAACATAGTATCCATACTCTACACACGTAAATACGTTGAAGGCAAAAAGATAGTTGTAAACCAGTTGGGAGAAAGAATAATAGACACACTCCAGAAGTACTCTGAAAGAATCACCAGCGAAAAGATGACAAGAGAATTCGAGGATGACATATCAGAAATAAAGGACAAGAAAATAACCGAAGAAGAAGTAATAGAATCAGCCAAACACGAACTCGACGGAATACTCGACTCATTTGATGGAAACAAGGATAACATTGGTAAAGAATTATTCAGTGCATACGAAAAAAGTAGGGTTGTCGGTAAATGTTCCTGTGGAGGAAATCTTATAATAGTTTCATCACCAAGGGGTGGAGGAAACTTTGTTGGATGCTCAAGCTACCCAGAATGTAAGAAGACCTATTCACTACCATCAGGTGCAAGTGTACTTAAAACTACATGTGAAAAATGTGGACTTCCACTGATATCATATGGAAAGCCAAGACAACGGGCATGTCTAGACTTTGAATGTGCCAATGGTGGTAAAAAGGTAACCAATGACGTCATGGGTAAATGCCCTGAATGTGGAAGTGATGTGATAAAAAGATTAGGACGTTTCGGAGAGTTCATTGGGTGTACGTCATTCCCTAAATGCAGGTTCACATCATCTATTGCAGACTTTGAAAAACAGAAAGAAGAAAATAAGTAGAATAGGCACATGATGTTTTCTAACCCCCCTCCCCATACTTTCACTCATTTTAATTGTTGAGAATTTTATTCAAGGATTCAAGTATCATTAATGTACCTTCCTTGTTAAGGTATTTATCATCACTTTGTTGTTGAGATGAGTAAATACATGCTGGACATCCACTTTCACAGTCACAATCCCTGACTAACTCATAAGCCATCTTGATGATATTATTAAAGAGTTTATAAGCCTTCTTACTTAAGCCTACTCCTCCCTCGAATCCATCGTAAATGAATATGGTGGAATTCATCGTGTCCTCGTGCATATTCTTAGTAACACCTCCGAGGTCATAGTAGTCGCACATCACATGAAACGGAGTTACTGCAAGCATGACATTTTCAACACCCTGCAAACATCCTCTATATGCGTCCATGAATTTTTCTTCACCAGATAAGTAAACTTCCAACGATTCTTTAATTTCGTAGGGAATAGTGAACCAGAACCCGTTTGTCTTAAAGTTTAATGGTGGAAGGTTGAGCTTCTTTGATGCCGTAATCTTGCTGAACTTTATAATGTTAAATCTATCATATTTCTCTGTGACATTCAAGTTTCCATAACTGAGTTTAACGTTGGCTATTTTTTTGTTGTACTCCTCCTTGAGAATCTTCACATCAACCTCTTTATGTGTTTGTGTGTAATAATTCAAATCCTCTTTTTTAACGTAGACATGTCTATTTGATATGTCTAACTGTCGTACAATGTATGTGTCACCATTATGTATTAGTACGGCATCCTCATGTGCTTCACGAAATGCCTGCTTTTGGCTCATCTCCTCTAGGAATGTGTTACCATTGAAAACCATGAATGGCTCTGACATAACATCGCTAAGGTTTACCTTGAAGTTAGGATTATCATCATAGCTTTTCTGTTGGTATGCCCATTGGTCGTTCCTATATTTTAGAACATTGTTTGTCTCCATTTCACTTATCTCATCGAAGACTATTCCTTGGTCATCGAATCCGAAGCTATCGGTTTCATCATATTTTATGGGTAATTCGTATGCTGCACACTTCAGGTGTCCACGAAGTATTTCTTGGTTGTTCAAATCAATTATTGCATGTTCATGGCTTTTGCTGAAGAATTGTTCGGGATGCTTCATAAAGTACTGGTCTAATGGATTATGGAATGCTAATAATGTTATCAGGGATTCTTGATTGCTTCTACCAGCTCTTCCTGCCTGTTGCCATGTTGATATTAGTGTTCCAGGATAGCCTGAAATTATCACACTATCTAATGATCCTATATCTATTCCTAACTCTAATGCGTTGGTTGTGACTATTCCCTTAATTTTGCCTTCCTTAAGTTGGTCTTCAATTCTCTTTCTTTCTTCAACAGTGTATCCTGCCCTATATGCCGTGATTTTATTGGATATACCACTTTTATCATTTTTCAACTCATTCTTTGCTCTAAGGGCAACTACTTCCGCCATTTTACGTGATATTTCAAAGCATATGGTCTGTAAATCCCGTTTTAGGAATGTTTTAAAGAGTCTTAGTGTATCATTATGTATTGAAGGATTCTTTGATTCGACGGCGTATGGGTTGAAGAATATGAAGTACTTCTTACCTGAAGGTGAACCATTATCATTAACTATTTTAAAGTCCATACCAGTAAGTTTTTCTCCAAATTCCATGGGGTTTGCTAGTGTAGCCGTGGATATGATGAATTGTGGGTCTGAACCATAATGTTTACAGATCCTTTTCAGTCGTCTTATAAGAAATGCCATGTTTGAGCCAAAAACTCCACGGTACTGGTGTGCTTCATCAATAATTATGTACTTAATGTTTTCAAAGAATCGTTTCCATTGTTTGTGCCATGGGAGGATTAAGTGTAACTCGTATGGATTTGTTATGACCAGTCTTGACTTTTCTTTTATCTCTGGTCGTTTGGATTGTGGTGTATCTCCATCATATTTTGCTGGATGTATGTTTAATCCACATTCAGAATCTATTTCAAGTATACTTTTTAGTTGGTCGTTTGCAAGAGCCTTTGTGGGGTATATGTATAGTGCTGTGTTGTCTTTGTTGTTGGCTAGATTTTCGAGTACGGGTAGTGTGAATGACAGGGTCTTTCCTGATGCTGTGGGTGTGGTGATTATCACGTTTTCCTGGTTTCTTATATGTTTTAATGATTCATACTGGTGGGTGTATAACTTTATTTTATGATTTTTCAGGTATTCCTGTAGTGGTGTTGGTAGTTCTACTTTACTTATCGTGTATCTTGCATGTCTTGCTGGTATAACTTCTATATGTTCTATTCGGTCTCTGTACCATTTCTTATTCTGGAAGTAGTCGAGTATATCGTTTATCATGTTTTATACCTGTGTCGATAGTAAATTTCATTAGTAATTGTTATAGTATTTCGTGTTTTTTCTAAATATTTTTTTTGGTTGTTCGAAGTTTCCAATCATTGACTCCTTTAATATTTTTAACATTTTTTTCATAGCTTATTCTATGTTTAAGGGTCTATATTCTGGTATATGTCTTCATAATTATTTCATAAATTTTAATAAAATATTTNNTTTAATTTTCATAAATTTAAATATATCCTTAAACTTAAATCTATATATGGATAGTTATTTAATTGATATAAACAGTTAATCTAAAAAATATATTTACACAATATTCTCGTTAGATATGGTTTATAATTTGAATTAACATTATTTGTCAATATTCATACTCATAGATAGAATAATATCCTATCTTTTACCCAATTTGGAGGTTAAAAGGAGAATAAACAATGGACAGTAAAAATTTAGCAATAAAAATAGCGCCATTCATTGTAGCGTTATTACTAGTATTAGCAGTTTTTGCAGTAAGAGCAGAAACAGTAAATCTTGGTGCTTTAACTAATCAAAGTACTAAAGAGCTTTATCAAGATGAATCTGGGATGCCATACTTCACAGAGATAGACTCATATTATAATTATCGTTTAACTGAGAATTATCTAAGTACAGGACATCTTGGAGACACGCAAGTAAATGGAAGTGACTGGGATTCATTATCCACGTCACCACACGGTCGTGAAGCGAACTATCAGCCACTTATTATAGTGTTAGCTGCAACAGTATACAACTTGTTAAACTCGTTCACATCGGTTTCACTAACACAAGTAGCATTCTGGCTAGGTCCACTCATAGGATCATTAGCAGTTCTTCCAGCGTTCTTCATAGTTAAAAGGGCTACTGGAAGTACGTGGGGTGCGATAGTAGCAGGAATTATAGCAGGTTCAGCACCAGCTTATTTCTCTCACACATACGGTGGTTTCTTCGATACCGATATGTTCAACGTATTGCTACCTCTGTTAATAGTGTTATTCCTAACAGAAAGTATCTATACGAAAAATCGTGTATTAAAAGTAGTATTTGCAGCATTATCAGCTGGATGTCTAGCACTCTTCTCCCTAGCGTGGAGTGGGTACACATACATGGTTTTACTAACATTCGGTACGTTGATATTATACATACCAGCCTCTTATATAATGGATAAGATGGATGGTGAGAAGATATCCAGTAAGAAGGAGTGGTTGAAGAATAATCCTGCAACAATACCGTTAATAGTATTCATAGTATTATCAGTTATACTACTAGCTATAACAGTTGGAACAGCAATATTTGAAAGTACATTTAGTGTTCTTGGAATGTCAACAAGCCTTCAGAGTGCAACTGCAGGTACAGCATATCCTAACGTATATGTATCTGTAGGGGAAATGCAGATTCCACAAGTTATTGATGTAATTAACAATAGTGGTGGAATAGCAACAATATTATATGCACTAGCAGGATTTGTGGTAATGTTCTATGCTTTAAGGAAAAAACCTAAAGCAGAACGTACAGAAGCAGATATTGAACATGAAAAAGAAGAAGAAGAGAAGAAAGTACGTTCAAGAAGATACACTCCAAAAACTAAAAAAGCAGAGGAAATGATTAAACACGAATTTGAAAACAGGTTCATACCAGGAAAATTCCAGTGGACAAAACATGAAAAATATAATAACCTCTTCTTGTTCGTGTTACTGATACTATGGGCTGTGGGTATTGCAGTCATGTTAACACAGGGTACAAGGTTTATCGAACAGTTCGAGGTTCCAATGGCTTTAATGGCTGGAATCTCTGTAGGACTAATACTCACATACTTGGACTTAAAATGGGAGTCAAAAACGTATCTCACGGCAACAGCTATTGTATTAGTATTATTAGCAGTAGCTGGACCATTATATGCTGACCACTTGACTTCATCACAGTCCGTAGGAAGTACAAACGATGACATGTACAACACATTAACATGGATTAAAGCTAACACTCCAGAAGACACAGTACTGGCATCTTGGTGGGACTTCGGGCATCTATTCACTGCTGTAGCTAACCGTCAAGTAGTATTTGATGGGGGTTCACAGAACAACATGAGAGCTTATTGGATAGGGCACTCGCTTGCCACTTCTGATGAGAACTTATCAGCAGGTATTCTAAGAATGCTTGCAAATAGTGGAGAAGATGCATCTAACACATTAGATTTATACACTAATGACACAGCAAAAAGTGTTGAAATATTGAACAAGATTCTGCCAATGGATAAAGCACAAGCAAATTCAGAGCTAACTGGAACATATGGTTTAGACCAACAACAGGCTAATTCAGTCTTAGACTTAACACATCCAGAAAAAGTCAAACCAGTAAACCTAATATTAAGTTCAGATATGCTTTCAAAAGCTGCTTGGTGGTCATACTTCGGTTCATGGAACTTTGAAAATAAGTCTTCAGTACATTACTCATACTATCCATCACAGAGTGCAACAGAGGAGATTAATGGTAAAGCATTCACCATGGGACTTGAAAATGGGGTAGTTGGAGTACAATCAACAGGTAATGAGACAAACGGTACAAGTATGTCCTTTGCATATGTTGACCAGACAAAACTAAACAAAACACTTAACATGACAACAAAAGAAGACAAGGAACGTATGTCCAAGGAGTTAACTGATGGTACAGGTAATGAATTAATCAAGCCACACAAGTTAATTATGGTGGAAAACAATCAACTAACTGAAAGGATAGTGAATGAAAACAGTAACATGTCTATCATGGCTATTCATCAAAGTGATGGCTCATACTTCACAGTACTATTCGATTCATACCTCGAAAATTCAGTATTCACTAAGTTGTACTTAGAAAGTGGATTCAACCAGACGAGATTCAATATGACTCACTCCGAGCCTGGAATAAGCGTATGGAACGTCTATGAATACCCAACTGGTGCTACCACACAGACACAAGCAGTAAATAACACTACTAAATAATCCCCATATTTTTTTTTCCAAATTATTTTTTTTAGAAGTTTTCGTACAAACATACACGTTTTCTAATTTTCATATCAACTACTTGAATAACTCATTATGAATATGTTCCATATAGAAATTACTCAATTGGAATCATTTGATAAACATTTCAAATACTTTCATATAATATGAAAAACATAATTATAAATAGTATGTAAAAATTATTATTATGGTAGTGCGATGATGAAAACACTTTTAGATTTAGAAAAGCCAGAGTTGATAGAGACTAATTCTTCACTAGACATACTTCTTGGTGGTGGAATAGAAAAAGGTTGTATCACTCAGTTTTATGGACCTCCAGGTTCTGGTAAAACTAACATAGCTTTAAAGATATTGTATGAAGCTACAAAGGATGGTTCTATGGCAATATATATGGATACTGAAGGTGGTTTCTCTCTTGAAAGATTTCAACAAATAGCGGGTTCAAATTTCAATGCTGTAGCAGGTAATATTTACTTGTTAGAGCCACGCTCATTCGACCAACAACAATTTAACATTAACAGTCTTGAAGAACTACTCGAACAAAACGATGATATTGAATTGTTAATAATTGATTCTATTGTCGCATTGTATCGTGTTGAGGATGGTGACCCATCAGAGATAAATAAGAAATTAGGACGTGAAATGGCGACACTACTGACGATAAGCAGAAAATATAACATAGCAATTGTGATTACAAATCAAATATATTCACCATTTGATTCAGATGAATTGATAGTTGAACCAATAGGTGGAACAGTACTCAAGTATTGGAGTAAAATTATAGTAGAAATAGAAAGAAATCCAGGTTCTTATACAAGGACTGCGACATTACACAGGCATAAAAATAAGTCATCTGGACAGAAGGTAAGCTTCGAAATTAATGATGAGGGAATAACATAGGAGGAGTAATAACATGGTTTTTAAGAAGAAGAAAAAGAAAGTACCAAGTGGATTTAATAGTGTAAACGAGTTTTTTGATTACCTTTACAAGGATGAAAATCTAATCTGGATGGGTCAGAATACTAATCACCTACAGCATGATAAACACATAGAGCATGCTTTAATAGAAGCTGCAAAGAAAAGAGATTACTGTAAGTATCCTCCACCAGAAGGATTTCCTGAACTTAAGAAGTTAATATTGAAGGACTTGGATTTGGATGAAAAGACACAGGATATTCAGATTACTGCTAGTGCAACTGAAGCATTGTACTTAGCTATCAGTACAATATTACGTCAATTTAACAATACGATTGCATCCGATCCAGGATATCTCATAATCAACAACTTTGCTAATCGTTTTGGTAACCACGTAAAGGAAGTACCAATATATAACGACGAGTGTGAATACAAACTAACGCCAGAGTTAATAAGACAAAACATTGACTCTGAAACTAAGCTAATAATACTCATTGACCCACTTAACCCATTGGGTACATGTTATACCGAGGAGGAAATGAAGGAAATAGCAGAAATTGCTAAGGAAAATGATATATATCTTCTCCATGATATAACATACAAGGACTTCGCTAGAAAGCATACACTAGTTGCAAACTATGCACCAGAGCATACCATCACAATCTTCAGTTTCTCAAAGATATTTGGTATGGCTGGACTGAGAATAGGTTCTGTCATAGCTTCATATGAACTGATAGATAAAATGAGGGCTGGTGTTATTAACGACCTCGGAACAAACTCACTTGCTCAACAAGCAGGAATTGCTGGATTGGAAAGTAAAGAGTTATGGATTGAGGATGTAAGACAGGAATGCTTCAATAACCAGAAACTTATCAAAGAAGCTGTAGATGAAACTCCTGGAACATTTTTACCAGTATACCCATCAGATGGTAACATGATGGTGATAGATGTTTCTCAGACTGGTCTTAAACCAGAAGAAATATCGGAGTACCTATTAAAAGAACATAAGATATTCGTTAGGGAAGGAAACTATACCAGTAAATTGTATGCTGATAGATACATCCGTATAAGCTATTCCATACCTACACAGCAAGTCCAAAAATTTAGGACGGAATTTAAAAACGCAATCCTAACTTTACAGGAAAGAAAAAATAGTAAATAAGTAGTTGTCGTGGATTAGATAGTATTTAATTCTCTTCTAATTCACTTGGATTAACTACTTCAGCATCAGGATTATTTTTTGAAGGTTGACTTTTCATTATCTCATCTTTACTAGTATTTAACAACACATAATCTCCGACTTGACTAATTAAGTCGGGATTTACTTCAATATTAACTCTCTTTAAGCTTATTTCAACAGGATTGAGAATTAACATTTTCACACATTTTTCTTTAAGATCAACATCCATTTCATGAATTTTTCCTATGATGTTAGCATTAGAGTCTAACACCTTTTTACCTATAATTTGACTTACTTTCATAGAATATGACTCCTGATTAACTAATTACTTAGTACTTATGTGTAAAGCTACTAATAAAACTATTCGTAAACAAATATTCAGAGGTGACAATAATTGATGGAAGAAGCATGTCGTTACATAATTGATAAAGCAATATCCCAGAAGGTTTCTAATAAGAAACAATTAGAGAAAATAAAAATACAAGCATGCAGAGAACTTAAACTCGGTGGATTCATGAGTAACTCACAGATACTCCAATATGCACATGAGGATGAAGTGGAAATACTAAGACCATTACTTATGAAGAAGCCTACAAGAACCATTTCAGGTGTGGCGATTGTTGCCGTGATGTGTCACCCACATAAATGTCCCCATGGACGGTGTAAGTACTGCCCNNGGATGTTCGAATTCCATCCATACATTCAAACATTCAACAGGTTATACCAGCTAAGAAACATTGGACATAACATTGACAAGGTAGAACTAATAATCATGGGTGGAACCTTCGCTTCAAGACCACTAGACTATCAGGAATGGTTCGTAACACAATGTTTAAGGGCTATGAATGACTTTGAAGCACGCTACAATTCAATCGAGCCAAACCTACGTGAAGTAAACGTGGTAGCTCCAAATGATTTTAAATACCTTCATGAGGTTAAAAAGACAAATGAACACAGCAAAGTACGTTGCATTGGACTCACCTTCGAGACAAGACCAGACTACTCTAAGATAGATGACATCCATAGAATGCTGAACTATGGGGTTACACGTGTTGAATTAGGTGTTCAAACATTATACAACCACATATACCATAGGGTAGACCGTGGACACACAATCAATGACGTGGTAATGGCTAACGGTTATCTAAGAGACTCAGGCATTAAAGTTGCAATGCACATGATGCCTGGATTGCTATCAAACTTTGATAAGGATTTGAGGATGTTTAAACGATTGTTTAATGAGGATAAGTTCTCACCAGATATGCTTAAGATATATCCATGTCTTGTAACAGAGGGTTCAGAGTTCTATGATATGTGGAAAAAAGGTGAATACCAGCCATACACATCTGAGCAGGCAGTTGACCTAATAGTTGAAGTAAAGAAGTTTCTGCCAAAATGGGTTAGGACAATGCGGATACAACGTGATATACCGGCAACCCTAATAGATGCAGGCGTTAAAAAGTCGAATCTCGGAGAACTAGTATACCAGCGTTTAGAAGAAGAAGACATACAATGCCAATGTATACGTTGCAGGGAAGTAGGACACAAGAAATCCCATGGGGTAAACGTAAACTATGATAGTATTGAATTGCTAAGAACAGATTATGATGTAACTGGTGGAAAAGAGATCTTCCTCTCCATGGAAGATACTGACAACGACATTATAATCGGATTTACCCGTCTTAGAATTCCATCAGATAAGACTATTCGCAGTGAAATCACATCATCATCCTCACTAATAAGGGAATTACACGTCTATGGGCAAATGCAGGAAATAGGAAAAAGTGATAACAGGCTATGGCAACACAAAGGCTATGGTTCAAAACTAATAAATGAAGCAGAAAGCATATCACACGACGAGTTTGGTATGGATAAACAATTAATTATCAGTGGAATAGGTGTCCGTGATTATTATAGGAAACTAGGATACCACAGGGATGGACCATATATGTCAAAATACATTTAATAAAAAATTGTATAAAGTATGTCGAATATAAATAACAAGTACTCATATTCTTTTGTAAGGTTGTATTATATTGGAAATTGAAACAGCGGCAAGATTACATTTGTCATTAATAGATTTAAACGGTTCAAACAATAGGATTGACGGTGGAATAGGAATAAGCATTAACGATCCTAAACTAAATATTGAATGTGTCGAGAATGACTCTAAAGATGAAGTAACATTCAATGATTCATCAGACACCATAATTACTAATGATGCCCTCGTCGAAAAGATATTGGAAACATCAAAACTGGTGAAAAACTATTATAACATAGACTCCAACTTCACATTCAACATCCAAAAAATCTACCCCCTACACCATGGTCTGGGATTAGGAACACAACTAGCACTATCAATTGCAAAGCTAATAACATCCTGCCATTCAATTGATGCGACAACATACTCCCTTGCAGAAGTAGTTCATAGGGGTGGAACAAGCGGTATTGGTGTTGAAACATTCAATAGTGGTGGTTTAATCGTTGACGGTGGACATAAAATGGATTTGAAGAAACGTTTTGCACCATCATCCACTTCAAGGGTGTCACCACCACCAGTACTGGCTAGATATGATTTCCCAGAGAAATGGAATATAATACTGGCAATACCATCAGTATCGAATAAGGTTTCAGGCAAGATGGAGGTATCTATCTTTGACTCATATACTCCGATAGCACAGAAAGATGTTGAGAAAATAGCCTATCTCACATTAATGAAGCTAATGCCATCAGTTCTCGAAGAAGACTTAAATGACTTTTCCAGTGCTGTTAACCAGATTCAGGATATAGGATTTAAGAGGGTTGAACGGGATTTACAAAGTTCATCCATACAGGAAGTACTTGATTATATGGATGAAAACGATATACCCTGCCGTGGTATGAGTTCATTTGGACCTACATGTTTCGGAATAACAGATAGAAATGTATCTAAACTAGAAAAGGATTTGCTTGATTATATGGGATGTAATTCCAAGGTAATATTGACTAATGGAAAAAACAATGGTGCTACTATTAAATAAATTAGAAAAATGGATGTGTTTATCATGGAAAATGTAACAGCAAAAGTTTGGAAGTTCAGGGATTGTATAGATACAGATGTGATAATTGCTGGAAGATACCTCAGAACATTCAACCCACAAGACTTGGCGGACCATGTGATGGAGGCTGAAGACCCGGAATTTGCAAGTAAAGTCTCAAAAGGTGACATAATACTTGCCGGATGGAACTTTGGTTGTGGGTCTTCACGTGAACAGGCACCAGTAGCAATAAAGACTGCAGGAGTATCCGTGGTTATAGCAAAATCCTTTGCAAGAATATTTTATAGAAACGCAATTAACATAGGTCTGCCCGTAATAACAGCAGATGTGGATGCAGATGAGGGTGACATCCTGGAAGTAAACTTTGAAGAAGGACTAATAAAGAATTTGACACAAGAAACATCATTCAAGATTAAAGCATTAGATTCTACCATGCGTAACATACTAGAAAATGGTGGACTGGTAGAACAATACCTAAAAAATAAGGAGGGATAATATGTCATGTCCTATGTGTGGCTGTGAGGAATTTGAAATACTTAAAAGTAAGGGAAAGAAGGTAAAGGAATTAACACTTCAATGCGATGAATGTGGACACGTCTACCGTAAAACACAAGAACAGGCAAGGGAAATAGAAGTTAGGGTAGTCATCAGTGAATTTGAACATTCATGGAAAACCAGTATAAAACTTTTCTCAGATGAATACCTAGAATGTGGTACACTACTCTACATCGACGATAAGGAAGTGGAGGTAACATCCATAGAAAACAGTGAAAGCATTAGAGTCTATGAATGTCCGGTAATAGACATACAAACCATATGGGTAAAATCATTAGACACCCTTGCACGTATAGGCTTATCAGTAGATAATCATGGAAACGTATTATCGTATAAGTTGGAAATAGAACGTGAATTCATCTTTGAAGTAGGTGATGTAGGTCAGGTAAACGGTGTCAAATTCAAGATATATGGATTCAAGACACTTGAACGCAGTATGAAGAAGGGTTATGCATATGCTAAGGTAATAAAAAGGGTATATGCTAAGCTGCTCTCACCAAAAGATAAAAGCAGGGTTCAGTATGACCTCTCAGAGTATGTTATTAAGACAACAATCAAAGAACACGATTATTAACTAGATTCGGGATAATTATTATGAAAATATATATTGAAACACATGGATGTACCTTTAATCAGGCAGACTCACAGATAATGGAGAACATACTCACACAAGTCCATGAGGTAGTGGATTCAATAGATGAAGCAGACCTCATACTGTTAAATACGTGTTATGTGAAGTTGCCTACAGAACAGAAAATGATAACACTGATTAACAAGATACGTTCACAATATCCGGAAAAGAAGCTAGTTATAGCTGGCTGTATGGTCGAAGTAGACCCAATTAGACTGGACAGATTTGATAAGGATGCCTCATGGATTGGCCCGCATAAAATAGAAGACGTGCTTGAAGTAGTTAACAAGACATTAAATGGCGAAAAAGTCCGTTATTATGGTAAAACAGTAACATCTAAGGCCGGATTAAACCTCAAATCTAATGACACACTAACACATATACTTCAGATTTGTGAAGGTTGTAACGGTGGATGCACGTTCTGCTGTACAAAGATAGCTAGAGGCTCTCTGGTAAGTTATCCCATAGAAGATATTGTTGCAGAAGCAAGTGATGCTATCAGTAATGGTTGTAAGGAGTTGCAGGTGACTGCACAGGATACTGCATGCTTTGGACTGGATTCTGGTGAATCCTTCGCTGAGTTACTTAATAGACTTGCAAGTATCCCTGGTGATTACAGAATCAGGGTTGGCATGATGCATCCAAAGAGCTTGAGTAGGGAGTTAGATGATGTCATAGACGCATTCAAAAACAATGAGAATATATACAACTTCATCCACCTTCCAATACAAACTGGTAGTGATAAAGTATTAACAGAAATGAATCGACTACACAGCCTAGATGATTACAGGAACATACTATCCAAGTTTCGTAGTAAAATACCAGACCTCTCATTGGCTACTGATATTATAGTCGGATATCCAACAGAGACTGAGGAAGACTTCCAACAATCCCTTGATTTGCTCTATGAGATTAAACCAGATATTATCCACATATCTAAGTATATGCACAGACCAGGAGCTAAATCCAGTAGTCTTGATGAGGTATCCCATTTAGTGATGAAGGATAGATCACACAGACTTAACAAAGCAAAAACCGATATAATGCTTGAGAATAATAGGAGCTATATTGGCAGTATTCAAAAAGTCCTCATCACTGGACATGGAACATCTGGTGGAGTTGTTGCATACACTAATTCATATAAAAATGTAATACTGGATGAAGGAGAAATTGGTTCATTTGTGGATGTTGAAATAACGGATGCTAAGAGAACATACCTAGTTGCTAGGAAGATATTATAATGGAAAAATATATTTAACAATGAGTAAATATTAGATAAATAGCATAAGAGATTTGATTGTTATGAGTTATATTGTATGTCGTAATTGTAAAAATTACACGCAAGTGGATGCTAATGCTCCATTAGTCTTTGACAAATGTGAAAATTGTGGTCATACACTTGAATTTGCAGAGAATGACAAGGCATTACAGTTTGTGTTGAAGGATATTGAACTACCGAAGGTAGCCTATCACAAGATTTGTTCCAATTGTAACGCATTAAATCCTCGTGAGACTGCCACGTGTATGTTCTGTGGTAATTCATCATTTTTGTTACAGTATGATGTTGAAAGCGTTAACAAGTACAATGATAGATTAAATGACTTAAAGGATGATCCTTCAGTTGTTGTAATTAATAATCCTGATAATCCGAGGTTGTCATATGATAATAAATGGTATCATAAACTTTTTGCTACCGTGATGGGTATTGTTGACTTTTTCATGTTCTTTATAATTGGTATTCAGTTAACTATTGGTGAATTACCGGATACTGCGAATTTGATGGGTGTTGTCACAGCAAATATGTATCCATTGATTAGTGTTGTTTTATTATCACTACTTTTTGCCGGAGTTTTATCGGTTTTCATACTTCCAAAACTAGATTTACGTGATGCTGTAACAGTTTCCGCATCCGTTGGACTTGTAATAGGTTTTTCAACGTTATTAGTCAATAGCTTTATATTAGTTGCTTTAACTACGCTATTGTTCGGATTTATTTCGGCCTTGGGTGGTCTAATCAGCCATGTATTATTACGTTCTCTTGTTAAACGTATAATTAAATAGAACTATCAAAATCAGGATTCAACACCATTTCTCATTTTTTTTTAAAAAATATAACGAAATTAGTATTTAATGATAAAATCAGATAATATAATAAAAATTTATGCCGTGAGCCGGACTTGAACCAGCGACATCCAGATCTTCAGTCTGGCGTTCTCCCACTGAACTACCACGGCAATCAGAATAAAAGTCTTATGGGCCGAACGAGATTCGAACTCGCGATCCCCTCCACGTCAAGGAGGTATCATACCTCTAGACCATCGGCCCAGAACTACTCTTTAAAGACTATACTAAGTTATGATTTTTATAGTATATATACTTTTTCTTAACTACTTCGATTATTCATCATATTCACTTATATTTGGAGAACTATTATTGTAGATTTAGTATGTATTTTATCTTAATTATTTGAAACAATAACTCCATAATACTCTAGGATACCCATTATTTTGATATAAAACGATTTAATTTCATGTTAATCTTATTGTGAAGCATAGATCATAGAGAAAATACTTCCGAATTTTTCAATATATTTTATATAGCATGTTTTAAAGATATTATATTATTATGAATTGAAGGTGTTATATTGACGTTAGATAGTTCTATAGAAACAACATTAAGTGAAATTAGTAAGGTTATGAGTGCTAACAGTATTATAGGTCATGCTATAAGTACTAAGGATAAAACTATTATTCCTATTTCTAAGATGGCTGTAGGTTTTGGTGTTGGAACAGCATCAAATACGGGTAGTAATGAGACTAAAATTGGTGGTGCGGGTGGTGGAGGTTCTATCGACCCTATTGCATTCGTAATTATCTATAATGATATTTCTGGTCCTGAAGGTGTTGAAATATTACCTGTTTCTGCTGAAACTCCATTAGAAAATTTATTGTCAACTGCTGGTAAAACCATTTTTGATTTTATTAGTGGTTCTATTTCTCCTGATGAAAAATCATCATCTGGTGTTTCTTCTAATATCGATAATATTAAGACAAAAATAAAACCTCAAAAAGAATAATTTCACATTAACATACCATTCAATTAAATGAATTCTATGAGTAAATATATTAGTAGGTGTAGTGATGATAGTTAAAATTATGGCACTTATTTTATGTTTAATCATATTGCTTCTTTTAATTTTGTTTTCAGAAACACTTAAGATACATGTGAAGCTAAAAAATATCAATAATCGCATATTTGGACACCTATACATACAATACTACAACATCAAAATAGACATAAACCCCGAAGAAAAAGACATAACAATACAATTAAAAATAAGAAATCATACAAAAACATTACACAAATTCAATATGACTACTGACACTGACACAGAAGAATCATATGACAATGAAAATGAAGATGAGGAAAAAACAGCAATTACCACAATAATAAAGCAAATACACTCATCTAAAATAGAATTAATCCACCTAACAGAACTCGCTATAAACATAATAAAATTCAACAAGAGCACAATAATACTCGCATTAGGATTAAGCGATAACAACCTCACAATAAAGACATGCACACAGATATGGAAAATAGCTGCACTACTATACCCACTAAAAATAGAAATAATTCTAACACCACTAATAAATGAACTCAAAATAGAATCTGACACAGATTTATCATTTGAAATAGACTTAATCAACACCTTAAAACTAGTAATATACACATTAACAAATAAAAAGCTACGCACATTAATAAAAACAATTTATGAAAACGTTGGTTAAAAATGTTTGCAGATAAACTAGTAGAATTAGAAAAAATCGACTGTGGTGATAGGATATGTTATCCTATTGCAAAACTATCACTATGCCACATACAAGATAAATTCATGACAATAGACTACCAAATAGTAGCATTCAGGATAAAAGAAGAAAATACTACATACTACATTAACATATCCTTAACAGATGATGAATTCAATATTTTAACTAAAACAAACTAATAAAAGAAGAATTATGGGGATTAGGAAGATTTTATTTCTCTATTCATTGTTTATAACATTTCTAAGTATTTCCTTAGCCCTGTCAGAGTCCAATGGAACATGGAATTTCTCTTCAACACTTTCACGGTAGATGTTGTTCATAGCACAGAATGGTATTATTTTACCATCTGGTGTAGCATAGTGTATAACACACCTACTTACTCTTTTTTGATCGAAATTAAATGGATCCATGAAG
>MUZZ01000176.1:317-6839 GCA_003266075.1 Methanosphaera sp. rholeuAM74 | reverse complement strand
AATATTTGAAATTTAGTGAATTCACCTTTGTTTTTGAAAATCCTCATAATGTCTACCCCTATTAGTGATTATATCTAATCTATCAATAATTTTACACTATGTAATATACTATGTTAGTTCAAATTATTAAATGTTTTTTAATTTCAACTAGTAGAAATTAATAAACAGTAAAAGTTAGATAATTATCTATCAAAAAAGCTATAATAGTATAAGAAGGGTATGAAGTTAAAGATGTGGTAAGGTCATTAAACATTCAGGTCAATAGAATGATTCAACAAATGAATAAACTCATGGATGTTATCCTCCGGAATATAAGCACCACATGCCACACTATGACCCCCACCAGAGCCACCACACTTGGATGAAATATCCCTGACAAGGTTACCGAAATGGATACCCTCATAGCCTAAAAGCTTAGAACACCTCAACGAAACCTTATAACCAGGCTCATCACCATCAATATGCGTATAACCCATTATAGGCTTTTGCCAGTCATAGTTACTAAGCAACATACCCGCAACGGTACCCACCACACTAGGCTTAATGTTTTCACCATAGAAGTACTGTAGGTTATCAAGAATCTCAACGGAGTTACTTTCCTGTATACGTGAAAGACTCTGGGCAAGGTAACGCTTATGATCCTTAACAAGTCCATCAAGCTCAGATGCGATGCTGTGACGGTTACCCTTAATTACCTCCATGCCCAGCTCATGCCTACCATTACGTCCACAGGCATTGACGACAGTACTATACTCACTAGCATCCCTGAATGGAGTATACTCCTCTTCAAAGGTAAACTCATAGGATTCGCCAGAAATCAGCTTAGGAATATACTTAACATACTTTTCTGGAACTTCCCTAGTCATCATCTTAAGCAATTCACTAAACAATCGTGACTTCTCATCCATACTCAAGTCACATAAGTACCTTACAGAGCCTAACTCATTTTTGACTGGTATATCCAGGTTTTCAAGAAAGTATATGCATTCATTACGATTATTTGTTAATGGTATGTGAATATCGCCAAAATAGGATAATGCTACAAACAATGGCCTGGTATTACGTCCATACAATAACAAGTCGTTAATATAGTTTACACAGCCCACCTCAACAGCATCAGATAGTATTTCAGTATTCAATCCACGCAGCTTACCTGTCATACTGTTTTGCATATCACCCACTGCACTTAGTATTCCCATCCAGCTTAAATCATAGAAGTGGAATGTCTTGGCAAGAAGATATGATAATCCCCCACCAGAGATAGTGTATGAACCATCCATACCATAGTAGTTAGGATTAATCTCTATCAATTCACCATTATACTGTGTTCCGAGCCTACGTATCGGTGGATGATGATCCAAGATTATGGTTGAATTATAGGAGTTCTCACATAGTGGTGATATGTCCTGACCTGCACCCAAATCGGATATTATCGTCAAATCCGTGTCTGAGGTTAATTCTTCCACCTCATTTATTTCTACGAAGTTCACACTATGCTCTATTTCCACCCTGTCAAGTATTGATGATAGTATGCTACCAGCTGTTATTCCATCACAATCAGTGTGGGTGTAGATTGTAACATCCTCACAATCCAGTATTTTATCCCTAGCCTTCTTCAGTAGTAACTCCATATGATTTCTTGATTCGTCCATACTCGTGTTTGATGAGTTCATTGATTATTTTCCCCATTTTTTGCTATCTTGACTGCTTTATGCTTTTTGATATCAAGCGTAGAAGTTCCATTTTTGGTGTCTGGTTGTCTTTAATAATTATTCTTCCAGACTTCTCCCACCAGGTGGCTGGAAATGCCTTATCATGTTCTACTATGTGTTCTATTTTATGTTTTCTCAGTGCTTGACTAATTTCTTTTACCTTTGGTTCTTCTACTGATTCTGCTTTGGATAGTTTTCTTCCGAATTTGCGTGTTATGTTTGCATCTATGTATGATGGCCAAATTATCGTCTTCATAATAATCTAATCTCCCATATAGTCTAATAAGTTATTTATCATGTCCTTTACTGTGTATGAATCTGGTTCAACAGCACTGATGGAGTATTCCTTCAAAGCACTAGTTGTTATTGGTCCAATCGAGGCAACTATGACATCAGAACGTATCTTAGTTAGTATATCCCCATATTGTGTGCTTCTGTGCTCTTTCAATAGCTTGAATAGGTTGTGTGCTGTCAGTGGACTTGTGAATGTGAGTACGTCTATGTTATCATTTAATATATCATCTGCTAGTTTAAGTATTTTACTAGCATCATGTGGTATTGATGACTTGTAGCTTTCTGCTATCATCACCCTTGCACCATAGCTTTCCAGTCCTTCTGGCAGTACTGTTCTTGCACTGAGTGTCCTTGGAAGTGCTATGCATTTACCTGTTACATCAATATCCTTGAATGCTTCGAGAAGCCCTTCTGCCGTGAAGGTATCGGGTACTAGGTCGGCTTCCAGGTTGTGCTTGTTGAGTTCTTCCTCGGTCTTTACTCCTATTACTGCTATCCTGCATGGAACATCACCACCATTATAGGTGTTGAAGAATGATTTTACTCCTGCAGGGGAAGTGAATATTATCCAATCATATGAGCTTATATTGTTACATATATCTATTAGCTCCTGTGACTCCACTAATTCCAATTCTAGTGTGGGAACTACCACTGGTCGTCCATTGTAGCTTTCTATGATATCAGATAATACCTTTGCCCTTTCTATTGGTCTTGTGATTACAACTGTTTTTTCTTCAAAATCTCTAACTGGCATAGCTAAAATTTACTCCTTAATTCTAGGCATTGCTTGTAGATGTTTACAACTTCACCTATTATAATTAGTGCCGGTGGATTAATCTCCTTTTCTGTTATATCAGCCAGTGTTCCCATCACTATCTTCTGGTTAGGCAGTGTTCCATTTTCTATTGCACATACTGGTGTGTCGGGAGACTTGTACTTGAGTAGCTTTGGCACGTACTTCTTGAGTAATCCCACTCCCATGAATACNNTGTCCAGTTACTAGTGTCAGGCTAGTGGATACTGCCCTGTGTGTTAATGGTAATCCTATGGATGTGGCAGCACCTATTGCAGAGTTTATTCCCGGCACAAATTCAACGTCTATGCCCTCTTCGAGTAGTGCAAGTTCCTCTTCTCCGCCCCTACCGAATATGAATGGGTCTCCACCCTTGAGTCTTACTACTTTTTCATGTTTCTTTCCCTGTTCAACTAGTAATTGATTTATCTCTGGCTGTTTACGGTAGTGTTCTCCAGCCCTTTTACCGACATATATTAGTTCAACATCATCTGGTGCATAAGATAGTAATTCATCATTTGCCAGGCTATCATATAATATTACTTCAGCCTCTTTTAGTATTTTTACAGCTTTTACTGTTATTAAATCAGCATCCCCGGGTCCTGCCCCTATCATGTATACGGTCATGTCTAATTCACCTTCCATCAAAATAATTCTATTAGTTAAATATTAGTTATGGCATTCATATTATAAAAAAGAAATCAGGTATNNNTGTGGCATTACAGCTACAACGTTGCCTTCCAAGTTACATACTCCAGTTATGGCATCTAATGAGCCGTTAGGGTTGTCGTCACTGAATGATAAGACTACTTGGTCGTTGTCATATAATGATTCCAAGTCATCAGTATAATACCTGCCCTCCTTGTGGGCTATAGGCATATCGATGATTTCATCCTTCTTGTATAGCTTGGTGAATGATGTCCTATTAGTGTGTACCTTAAGATTTTTACTTTCACATATGAACTTCGCATTCTCATTTTCTATAAATACACCTGGCACTAAATCAATTTCACCAAGTATCTGTGCACCATTACAAATACCCAGAACCGGGTTACCATTACCTGCAAACTCTTTTATAGAACTGATAATCGGCGTAATTCCTGCAATTGAACCTGCCCTAAGGTAGTCACCATATGAGAAACCACCAGGAATTATTACCACATCAACACCAGACAAATCAGATTCATTCCAGTATACATAGCTTGAATTAGCTCCGACGAGATTCACTGCATACTCTATGTCCCTGTCACAGTTTGTACCAGGAAATGTGATAATACCTACATTCACATCATCATAATCATTCAATATTATTCCCCACAAATGTCTATCTCATAATCATGAATCACGGGATTACACAATAGTTTTTGACACATCTGGTCAACCTGATTGTATGCTTCATCCCTGCTTTCTGCATCCAAGTCAAACTTTATGATATTTATTGTCTGAGTATTGTTAACATCATAATCTAGTAGTGCTAAAGCCTTTTCAATCGTTGATGCCTCAGGGTTTAACATTCCCTTCTTTAAACTTGTTTTTACTTCTACTGAAAAATTCATATATAACTACTTCCCCACGAATATATACTATTTTACTAACTAGATATTATCTACATTCCATTTATCTTTTTCCTCACTAGTGAGTACTATGTTGACGACCTTCTTGTAGGCATCCACTACGCCATCTTCACCTTTACGGTAGATGTCTTTATCAAAGTTGTCAAGTGTATCAGCATCCCATAGTCTGGTAGTGTCTGGACTGATTTCATCACCGAGGACTATGTTTGAATCTTTGTCAAAGCCGAACTCTAGCTTGAAGTCAACAAGCAACAATCCCCTCTCTTTAAGGAAGTTACTTAGTACTTCATTGATTTTCAGGGTAATTGTGCGAATATTGTCTAAGTCATCCTGTGTCGCAATACCTAATGCTATGATAATGCTGTCGTTAAGCATCGGATCATGGAACTCATCATTTTTATAGTCAAACTGTATGATTGGTGGAACAAGCTCCTGATTCTTCTCGAAGGGGTACTTCTTAAGCAGACTACCAGCAGCTATGTTACGACAGATAACCTCCAAGGGAATCATATCCAAGCTCTTGGTGAGCATCTCATCAACGTTGACTAAGTTGAGAAATTGTGTGTCAACACCGTTATCCTCAAGCACAGAAAAAAGTTTAGATGAAATCAATGCATTATAAGCACCCTTCTTTGATAAAGTATCCTTTTTACCACCATCCAGTGCAGTAATATCATCCCTAAACTTTATGAGAACCTCATCATCATTATCCGTTTTATAAACATCTTTTGCCTTACCCTTATATAGTAATTCTCTTTTAATTTCATTCATTTAAATACCACGATAATATTATTCGATAAAACATTTAAAAAATGAAGGAAAACATAAATTCCCATTCATATACTAATACTATATATGTAAACACTAAGTATTATAATCTATGAAATAAAGAATATATAATAATAATCTAAAAAAAAATCTAACGATGCTGTTAGAATAATATAGGAGAAACTATAATGTGTGGAATAGCAGGATGTGTATTAAATAAGAAGGTAGCACCCATCTTATTTGAATCTTTAAAGAGTTTAGAGTACAGAGGATACGATTCAGTAGGGATAGCAACGCTAACAGATAAGATAAACATCAAAAAAGGTAAAGGAAAAATCGAAGATGTAGATAAACAACTGGATTTACGTGACATGGAAGGAAACATGGGCATAGGACACGTAAGATGGGCAACACATGGAGTACCATCAAAAGAAAATGCACACCCACACTGTGACTGTAAAAATGAGATAAGTGTAGTACACAATGGAATAATAGGAAACTACCATGAATTAAGAGAAGAACTCGAAAAAGAAGGACATAAATTCAGATCAGAAACAGACACAGAAGTAATACCACACCTAATTGAATATTACATGAATCAAGGATATGACCTACTAATATCCACACAAAAAACCGTTAAAAGATTGGAAGGCTCATATGCTCTAGCAGTAATGTCAACAAGAGAACCAAACAAAATAATAGGAGCAGCAAATGAAAGTCCATTACTAGTAGGATTATCAAAGCATGGAAACTTTCTATCATCAGGTGTGACAGCAGTACTTAATGAAACAAAGAAGGTAATCTTCCTAGACGACGAAGAAATAGTTGTAATAGAACAAAACAACGTAGAAATAATGGATTTAGAGCTAAACCACCTCGACAAGGAAATAGAAACAATAACATGGACTCCAGACATGGCCGAAAAAGGTGGATACGACCACTTCACGATAAAAGAGATAAATGAAGAACCACAAACCATCCGAGACACACTAGCCGAATCACAGAAAATAAAAGATATAGTGGGAAACTTCAAAAACTTCAACAGAATATGCTTCGTGGCATGTGGAACATCCTACCACGCATCACTAGTAGGAGAATATCTCATAGAATCAGAACTAGGAATACCGACAGAAGTAATACTGGCATCAGAATTCGAATACTTCAAGAAAACACTAGACGACCACACACTAGTAATATGCATAACCCAATCAGGAGAAACAGCAGACACCAAAGAAGCCCTGAAAACGGCGAAAGAAAAATCTGAAACCCTAGCAATAGTAAACGTACTGGGAAGCTCAATATCAAGACTAGCCGACCACGTAATATACACAAGAGCAGGACCAGAAATAGGAGTAGCAGCAACAAAGACATACCTAAGCCA
>MUZZ01000176.1:0-234 GCA_003266075.1 Methanosphaera sp. rholeuAM74 | reverse complement strand
AAAGAAATCACATACATACACGCAGAGGCATATGCTGCAGGAGAACTAAAACACGGCCCACTAGCACTAATCGATGATGGCATACCAGTAGTAGCAATACTGCCACCAGGATCAAGCTACAAAGACACATACAGTAACCTAAAAGAAACTATAACAAGAGGAGCAGATGTAATAGCACTAGGATCAAAAGAAGACAAACAACTAGAAATAATAGAAGACAAACTACTCTTCGAC
>MUZZ01000201.1:3577-4115 GCA_003266075.1 Methanosphaera sp. rholeuAM74 | reverse complement strand
TAGAACCCTGAACAACACTATTCAAGATGAGGTTATCTCGTACCTCCACAGCTTCCCTGGCACGTTCCAAGGTAACCTCTAAGTCCTCTTCGGCTTGTCTTCTCTTCACATAGGGTGCAGTAGGAATATCCAAGCTAGTACCAATATCAGTGCCAATATCTTCCTGGAAACGTATGACTTCCTCATTAGATATGTCAATATCACCGTACACGGACAACTGGAAAGAGCCACTATCAGTCTCAATAGTACCTGGGAAGTCTATAAGACTATGTACACCATCACTCAGAGCCTTCTTTTTAAGTTCCTCGTTTTTATAAATAATGTAGGAATTGGTGATAACAATCTCAGCACCAAACTTCTTGACATCCAAAGTCTGTTTACCAGGATGAACAACAGGCATCAAATTGGGAGTAGTGACCACGCCATGAGGAGTCCTGAAACTACCAATACGAGCCATGGCATCCTTATACTTTATTTCAAAATCCACTAAATTCACCTTGAATAAAATTATAAACTAAACAATATATATGTAAACCAC
>MUZZ01000201.1:0-3509 GCA_003266075.1 Methanosphaera sp. rholeuAM74 | reverse complement strand
GGGGGTGAAGAAATATAATCTATTCAACTACTTTAATAGCGCTTGTCGTATTACGCTGACTTTTATATGATAATCTATCCTGTGTTACAATCTCAATTGTTTTGTAATCATCATATGATGGGATAGTAATATCGTTTAAGGTCAATACTCCGTTAGATGAATAGTAGTATATAGGATTAGTTCCATTCTTTATCGTAGCACCATTGACTTTTACTATGCACTTATTAGGTCCTAGAACCTTGTTACCGAGGTAGTCTTTAATTGTCGCTGTAAGTGATAGTATGTGATTACTTTTGTAAACTACGGCATCAGATATTGTGATTGTGATGTTACTTCTTTCTACCTGGAATGTGGATGTATTTCTCACTTCTGCCTGGTAGTTCTTATTATAGTATCCTGCGAGTATGGTATGGTTTTTTACGTTGAATGTCTTACCATCGGTTACACCAGAAAGTCCTAGTGGTATGGTATAGTTTACTGTTGCTACTCCATTTACCACTTTAGCTTTAAGCATTCCACCAGCACTGTTTTTAAGTGTTATACCGTTTACCTTGAAGTATACGAATTCGTCCTCGTATGGTATTAAGTTACTACTCNNTTACTTGAAACAACTATACTAGCATTTCTTTGCTGTATCTGTGCTTTAGCACTGTTACTACGTGAAGGATTATACTGGGATGAACCAGAATAAACTGCTGTTAAGTTTTGAGCATATCTCATGTTTAAGTCAGCTATAACAGTAGTGGTTGCTACACCATCCTTGACGTATACTTTAAGTGGGTTGTTACTTCCTGTGAGTTTACCATTGTCTTTAATTGTGATACCATTTAATTTGAATATGATATACCCATTGGTAACCCTTCTGTTATTAGCATCTACAACGTTTGCTGTTAAGCTAAGTCTTTCACCAATAACTCCATTGGTTGTTGCTACCGTAGTTTTTGTGTTAGTTATGGATGATTCAACAGTATAGGTTGCGTTAGTGGTAGCAGAGTTATAAACTGCATTTTTATTAAATGTAGCAGTTACTCTGTAAGTAGCAGGATTCAAGTTTGAAAAGGTTGCAATGTAACAGCCATTATTGTCTGTGACGACAGTCCTATTGAAGTTTCCCATTTTAACGATTACATTCTGTCTAATTACCGGAGTATCGTATTCATCTATTAAGTTTCCTTTAACACTTACTTCGGAAGAACCTGAAATTGAAGTTATAGCTATTTTCGTGTTCACAGTCTGAATTTTCAACGTACCCTGAGTTAATATAGTTTTGTTTACAATGTTTTGGTCAACTTGGTTGAGGTATGTGCTTCCTTTCAACACTAGTGTAGACTGTCTAGGATTGAAAATTGCATATCCACCAGCACTACTAGCATTGTTCTTATTAAATTGACAGTTAGCTAGTGTAACAGTAGTTCCACTACCACCACATACTGCCCCACCAACATTAGTTTTAGCTTTGTTATCGTTGAATGTTGAGTTACTCACAACTATATTTGCAGATGTTCCACTAAATAGTGCTCCACCATTGGTATTTGCCATATTGTTAGCAAATACTGAGTTTTTAATTGTCACTTTGTTTTTGTCGGAGTTGTAGATTGCTCCTCCGTGCTTGTTTGCTACGCTGTTTTTGATAGTTGAGTTTGTTATGTTTACTATGTTGTTGTTTATGTTTGAGATTGCCCCTCCATATGTACTTGCAGTATTATCCGTAAATACGGAGTTTTTAATAGTTACAATGTCATTGTTGGAGTTGTGTATGGCTCCTCCTGCAGCATTACTTCCACTTGCCTTGTTTTTGCTGAATGTTGAACCTGTAATTGTTAGTGTAGCTCCTTCCTGGTTACATATAGCACCACCATGTAGTGCTTGGTTATTTGAGAACGTGTTGTTGTTTAAAACCATCGTACATTTAACTCCATTATACAATGCGGCTCCAGATTTGGTTGCAACATTACTGATGAACTTGTTGTTGGTAGATACTATGTATGACTTATAATCAGTGTTTATTGCTGCACCATCAGTAGCTCTGTTGGATGTGAAAGTACAGTTGGTAATGATTGTTGACGTATATTCCTCTGGGTTTATGGCTCCACCGTGTCCAGCAGTATTGTTGATAAACTGTGAATTGCTTATGACTAATGATGGAGTTATTGAAGCTAAGTTAATGTTTGGATTGATTTTACTTGTATTGGTGAATATTACTATTGCACCTGCTCCTGAGGTTGCCACATTATTTCTGAATATTGAATTGTTAATGTATACTTTTGCATCATATCCACCACGTATAGCTCCACCGTGAAGGTTATCGGATTTAGCTCCAGTAGTTTTACAGTTAGTGAAGTTACAATTATTGACTCGTAGTTCTCCATTAGTGAATACTGCACCACCACTAATGTTTCTGTAGTTGTTTACAATGTTTAAGTTGTTCAGGGTAACACTGTAGCTAGGTAATATTGTTAGGAAACTTTTAGTACCCTTACCATTTATGGTTACACCATTTCCGTTTATTGTCAGGTTTCTAGCTGGTGATTTTTCACCACCCCAGATTAATGTATCTGTTATTGTGAAGTCGCCACCTTTGACTAAGTTAATGATATATGATTTTGTTGTTCCCTTGTTTCTTAGTGTTACTATTTGATTATATAGTTCATTGTAATTTTTTGCCTGAAACGTTGGTATGTTCTCATTAGCTGTTTTTACGTCTTTCATACTTTTATTAACTTTATCATTATCTTTATTTTTTTCTGTTACTATTTTGTCCTTACTTTTTATATCATTTTGTATATCATCGTTGTTGATAATTTTTGAATTTGAAATACTTTTCTCTGATTTTATTAAATCATTGGTATCAGTATTGTTTGCAGCTGATACTACTCCAAATCCGAGAATTAATGTTATCAATACGATAATCAGTATTGTTATTCTAGTTTTACTTAGCATATTAATACTCCTANNGAAGCAATATTTAAACATATTCTTAATTATCATATAAATCTGAGTTATTTTAAACTATTATATTAGATTTATCGTGTTTTTAGTTAATGTTAGGTTATCTTGGAAGACAATCAACTGTTAATTATAATATGAAGCATAAAAAAGAAGCAATATTTATAACTATAGTATTACCTTCGAAATAGCTTAACTCGTCTTATATGATTTGATATATCAATATAGATGGATAACTGCTAATAAGAATTTAATACGCTGATATGATGAAGGTAATAAAGTTTTATTTGAGAAAATAATTAAATCTGAAGAATTAATAGGCATGAACTATTTATAGAATTTGTTACAAATAATAGTACTAGTACATTAGTATTAAATGGAGGAGAATAATACATGAATAAGAAATGGATTTATGCTGTAATTATTATATTACTGATAGTTGTAGGTTCATATGGTGTATTAGTCTATAATTCATCAGTCAATGCGAAAGTAGGTGATTCATCTTCAGTAACTATTCCTGAGGGTTTCAAATTTAACAATATTAAAGATGGAATTACATTAAT
>MUZZ01000302.1 GCA_003266075.1 Methanosphaera sp. rholeuAM74 | reverse complement strand
GCGTTTCAAGCTTTTTTCTTTGCTGTGAAACGCCCGGAAAACGGCTTTACTCCCACATTGCTCCCACACTTTATCAATGAAGCAATTTTTTGTTGACAAGACAACGGACACAAGCTAAAATGGATATAAATTCCATTTTAGTAAAAAGGAGGTATTTATTATGGGTATATGGTATCATTTCAGGGGAGGATTAAAATTTGAGGAACCAGTAGATGCAGACTTCAAACAGTTTTTTAATTATTATGTCAATCACATAAGCTGCAATGACCCCTTGCAACCGTACGGTACGTGTTGCCCGTGGTATATCAACGAGAATAACGAATTGGAATGCAGATCAACCAAGTGTGGTGACCATTGGACCTGGTTGGAGTATATAGCATCGAGGTTTTTCACACCGTTTGGAATAAAAGCAGAAGGAACCCTGGATTATGTTGTTGAGGATGTTCCGAGGGAGGAGGATTGGCACTATCCTAAAAAGTGGTATATAAATACATCGCAGTATGTTAAGTTCGCAAACCAGGACTATATTATTATGAGCAAGGTGTTGGATGAAGGGAAAAGGTACCGGAAGCATGAGTGATGAGACGTGGCAAAATCGACATATCACAATTGAAAACACTTCCGGAAAAGCATGAATTGGAAACTGCCGATTACTTGGCGGATTTAGGATATGACATAGAGTTTATTGCTCCGCGAAACAGCCCGAACGTGCATACGCCGGACATATTAATGGACGGTGTTTCATGGGAAATCAAATGTCCCAAGGGCAAAAGCAAGAGGACGATAGAGAACAATTTCAGAAAGGCTAAGGAGCAAGCAGAGAATATCATCTTTGATTTGAGGAGAATTAATATCTCCGAAGATAAGTGCGTGTTAGAACTTAAGCTCAGATTTGCGCAGAAGAGAGATGTGAAGCGTTTACTGATCATAAAGAAAAACGGTGAAAGCCTGAGGTTTTCAAGATAACTCTTGACAATCCGTGTCATAGTGGTATCGTAATAACAAGAAAAGCTCGACCCACTGCTGCATAGCGGAGGGCCCAGAGCTTTTTCTTTTTATCGTG
>MUZZ01000297.1 GCA_003266075.1 Methanosphaera sp. rholeuAM74 | reverse complement strand
TAGGGGACATGTCCCCCACACATATGGAGGTATCCCTTGTGAATAAACATAAAGTGAAAATATATCTCGATGACAAGGAGTATGATTATCTCAAGTCTCATTCTAATATGAGTGAGAAAATACGGTCAATCTTACATCAGCATATGGATAATGAGTACCTATTACAGCAGGAATTACTCAATCTCGACCAAAAATGTGAAAAAATTGAGTTAGACAAGCATTACCTTGAAAAAGAACTCATAGCCCTCAACAAACAGAAAGGGCAACTTCAAAAGCGAATAGGTCAAGTTAAAAAAAGAAGAATAAAACCAGAGGAATATCCTGAGATAAGGGATTTCCTCATAGCATATAAGGAAATGGGTAACACTATTACCCAGGATGACATTAACTTCCAAGCACAGAAACTAGGCGTGGAACCACGCTACATGAAAAAATGGCTGGAAGAAGACGAGGTGATATAAAATGAAAATAGACCGTGAACGGTTAGAACTAATACTCAAAGAGCATCACAAAGACCAGCTCATAGAGTACCCACAAAACGATGAAACACACTTCACAATAGACTACACAATACTAGTAGCCTATTATGTGGAGTTAGCAGAGGCACTTGTAACTGACTACAAAGTAGTCAACAGACGTGTACGTGACATAGTGAAAAGATGCCTTAACCCCCCATTACAAAACAAGAAGATCATAGTCAACTACAAGGACATCCCTGATGTCCTACCTATACATGAACTGCACAGCAAACACAATGGTGAACTAGTCTGCTTTGAGGGAGTCGTCAAAAGACGTAGTGCTACTTACCAGGAGTGTACCCATGCGGCATGGGAGTGTAATAACTGCCACGCCGATAACACGTACCGGGTGGATTATGGGGAATTACTCTATCCTCCGAAGCAGCCCTGTGAGAAGTGTGGTCACAAGGCAGGCTACAAGTTCAACCACAAGCACAGCCTTTTTAAGGATGTGCAGCGTGTGGAGATAACAGAACCATTGAATAGTGTTGGGGGTGGTTATCAGCCTGAGACCATTATAGTATACTTCGAGGATGCCCTTGTTAACATGGTAGTGCCAGGTGATAAAGTTCAACTTAATGGGCTTTTAAAAGTCCGGAACAGTAAGAAGAAGAATCTCTTCAATGAGTACGTCGTCGTGGAGCATGTATCCCACTTGGAGTACAAGTTTGAGGATATCACCCTCACAGACTCTGAGAAAAAAGAGATTATCTCTTTTAGTAAACGGGATGATCTCTTCAGGGTACTATCTGGCAATGTTGTGCCTAGTATTTATGGGTATGATATGGTAAAATTGGGGCTGTTGCTCCAGTTGTTTGGTGCTGATAGTCGTGATTTTCATGGTAGTACCAAGCGGGGTGACATCCATGTACTTATTGTGGGTGACCCTGGTATTGGTAAGAGTCAGATTCTTAAGTATATCTCTGAGCTTGCTCCTCGTGGGATTTACACTAGTGGTAAGGGTTCCACGGGAGCTGGTCTCACGGCCACGGCGGTTAAGGACGAGCTTGGCAGGTGGGACTTGGAGGCAGGTGCCTTGGTGCTTGGGGATAAGGGTAATGTTTGTATTGATGAGTTTGATAAGATGCGTGAGGATGATCGTAGTGCAATCCATGAGGCACTGGAACAGCAGACTATCAGCATATCCAAGGCGGGTATCACTACTACTATGAACAGTAGGTGTAGTGTACTCGCTGCAGCGAATCCTGTCTTCGGGAGGATTAATCCATTTAAAAGTATTAGTGAGCAGTTGAATCTTAGTCAGCCGATTCTCTCAAGGTTTGACTTGATTTTCATAATAGAGGATAAGAATAGTGAAGAGGAGGACAAGGAGCTTACTACAAAGATTCTTGAGGGATATATGGCATGTGATGATGATGTGGAGATTAGTAAAGATCTTCTCAGGAAGTATATTAGTTATGCTCGTCGTCACATCCACCCGGAGATGACGTCTGATGTGGTGGAGTACTTCCGAGACCATTATGTGGGTTTGAGGAGTATGGCTCGATTGAATAACCATCCTATCCCTATTACGACTAGGCAGTTGGAGGCACTTGTAAGGTTAGCTGAGGCTAGTGCCAGAATACGATTGTCTGAGAAGATTGAATTGGAGGATGCAGAGCGTGCAGTTGAACTCCAACAGTTCTGTATTCAGTGTATCGGCTTTGATGAAGAAAAGGCGGTGGTGGATATAGATAAAGTAGAGAGTGGGAAGACTTCCACGAAGAGGGAGAATCTCACTCGTAGTGTGGATATCCTCGCCCAGTTGGAGGATGAGTGGGATGAAGTGCCGGATAATGTGTTCAAGGATTCCCTTGAGCAGAGTTTTATCAGCAACCCCGAGGAGGTTATTCAAACCTTGTATGATGAGAATATGATTATTCAGCCTCATAGTGGGTATTGGAGGAGAGCATAGAAAAATGATTGAAAGATGGACGTGGGATGAATTCCTCATAGTTTACTGTGATGAGATTATGTTCAATTTTGATGAGCATTATCATACGAAGGATGTATTTGATGAGGGATTTGAGATACTTGACCATGTGGGTGACTGGGATGTGTACAGGTTAGAACCACCAATGCTATTCTATTATTCACTAGTCTTGGATGGTTATCTTCCAGGGGAGATTAAGGATTACTTCATTGAATATAATCTACCGTGTGTGGTCTATGAGAAGGTAGTCTATTCGAATTATCGTCTCCTAGTCACACCAGTATACTATCCCATGCATGAGTATTTACATGTGTTGGATGAGTTGGGCATAGAAGAGTATAATGATCTCTTGTGTTGTACGTTTGTATAAATCGTTACATATAATGGTAGAGGCGATACTATGATGGATTTTGGAAATTTATTACGTGATTATCAGGAACTCCTAGATATCTATGAGAAGGAGAATCTGACAAAGAAGGAGAGAAAAAGATTAAAAAGTGAATTAACATCACTTGGTGATGCTATAGAAGACCTTGCAGGAATAAAAACATGAGGGAGGAATAATATTTATGGAAAAATATAGAGAAATTGAAGAAAAACTAGGAAAATTATGTGAAAAATTACTGGAAAATATGGATGTTTGGCAGGAAAACATGAGAAATCAGGGAATCTTCACAGAACATGAAGAACTACTCAGATCATATGAAAGCATATCCGATTTAGTAATCTCCTTCGAGGAGTGGATAAATAAAATCAGGGAAGAAATGAAATTCCTCGAATTAACTACACTAGTGAGTGAGGAATTCCAAACACAGTATAAGACTGTGAAGGCACGTGAACAACATCAGAAAATACTTGAACACAACTCCAGAGTACTACTTATCCAGGCAAAGAATTACCTAGAACAGTTGAAGGTATACAAAAAAATCATCGAGTACAGGGTAGAGTTGGCTATAAAAATAGCCGACCAATAAAAAGGTGGTAAATTTGACAAATTTCAGTAACTACAGCTTCCACGAAGAACTTGGAAGTGAACATAGCTACGATGAGGAGATACCTTGGAGACCGGAGAGTCAGGGCGAAACCGTGACAGGCGTTTACCAAGACAAAAAGCTGAACGTTGGACAGTACCAGCAGACTGTCTTCGTATTATGTGAGGAAAGTGGAACTCTACGTAGTGTCTGGGCTAACAAGGTACTTGAAAGCAAGATGGCTGAAGCAGAACTCGGCGACATCATCAGGATAACTTACCTTGGACGTGCAGGAAAAAACGGTTATCACAATTATAAAGTGGAACGTGGTCACCCAGTGGGGAGGGCTGGCATATGAAGATTAAAAACAAATTCCTGAACACGTCGTGGCTCAGGAATGACTTGTTGGAACGTGATGGTACTTCCTGTATCCTTTGTGGTAAACAATCATCCCTCACCGTACATCACATATGTGGCCGTGAACAGTATCCGTTTCTAATGAATGACTCGGACAATACTGTTCTCTTGTGTAGGTCGTGTCATGATGAGTATCACCAGTATACTGGTGATGAGTCTGCTAATCCAGTCACATGGACTAGATGGCTTTTGACAAAGAGGACACAAGTCAAACGACTAGTGGTGGAGATGGCTGATGGCAGGCATGAAGAGTTGCCACTTAGCCAGGAATTGATTCAGAAGAGTAAATCTGAGTTAATGAATAATGATATGAATATCACTATTATATCTGTTCTGGCTTGTAATGAGTTCACGGAGGAGGAATTAATTGATTACATCCTAGGTGAGTATAATACCACTGAGTCCCAAATCAGGGCGGGCTTAGTGAAGTTGAGAAGTCGAAAGCGTATCTTAAATGTTTATACACATGGACATGGGGACGTATTGAAGGTCGTGGGGTGAATAATATTGGAGTTTAAAAACAAGGAAATAGCGATAATATATGAAAAAACAAGAGAAAAAGACACACATACAGGTGAGAAAATAGACGGGTATATTGAATATTGTTACGACAAAGCTGAAGAACTGGCATGGCGAATAGAAGAACGAATCAACTATCTCAGTAAAGACAAAACACCTGAAGAAATAATAATGACCGAAACTGAAGGAATCACCAAAGGGGTATGGAATGATGGAATGACTGGCTACCAATATGGACTAAGTATACTATTATTAGCAACGTATTGGAAATATGGTGAATACATCAAGAAATGGCATAATACACAAATGGGAAACCCAGATGCAAAAGGTGTGATAAATCCAAGCGTACTTACACTCCACATGAAAGATAAATGAGGAGTAAATATGAGTAAAACATGTGAACGAATTAAAAACTTGCGAAAACAGCAAGGATTCACACAAAGACAACTAGCCGAGTACTTAACCATAAGTCAGTCAACCTATGCCCTGTATGAACAGGGCAAACGTAACATTAAGACAACCCATCTAAAAAAATTATCCAATCTGTATGGATGTGAAATGGAATACATCTTATACGGAGAAGGAAAACATGAGGGTACACCCATGTTTTCTAACAAGAAAATGGACTTGAAAACAATTGTAAGAATGAATAAAATATGTAGAAACCTAAAAGAAATGATAGAACTATATGATGNNATGAACACTATTTGTAGAGGTG
The DNA here is from genome assembly GCA_003266075.1 of Methanosphaera sp. rholeuAM74. Lineage (GTDB taxonomy): Archaea > Methanobacteriota > Methanobacteria > Methanobacteriales > Methanobacteriaceae > Methanosphaera. The sequence goes on along the minus strand of MUZZ01000297.1, from coordinate 3,684 downwards.
AAAAAGGATGATTGTACCGGTATTAGATCAGAAGGGAAGACGGACTGGTGAATACGCTCAACTAGTATGTAATGTGACTAGTAGTGGTCCTTCTTATATGAATCAGGGTGGTGAGTTGGGTTTAACTCGTACACGTAGTGGTGTGCTTGTAGTGGTGTATAGCAACCTGGCTTATATGGGTTCAAGTTTTGCTGAGGAGATCAGTGAGGCTGATGCATATAAGTTGTGTATGAAGAACCAGCACACCACTCTAATAGATGAGCTTGGACTCGACCCTGAGGAGGAGTGTGTATTCATATGAACTCATGTTGTAAGGGTTGTAGTAGTTATGATGTGTACTTGCGGTCAAACAAGATTAGTATAGTCATTGTTGAAAGTTGTATGAGAGGACATCGAATCAATAATGGCGGGTGTATGTATTATACTGAGAAAGTTGAGTGGGTGAGGTGAATAGGAATGGATGATAGGGGTTATGATTCCTTGGATGCGTTGTTCATGATTTCCGCCCTCATGTTGATAACTATGATAATTTTATGGTGGGTGGCACGTTGTTAACAAAAGATGTACTCCTGAAGTATATGGAGTTAGGTGAATGTCTCAATGAGTTGGGTGACTTGTTGGAGGAGTCTGGTTGTAATGGCAGGGATTATACTCACAGGATATGTGTGAGTGTTAGTGATAGTTATACTCAGTTGCTCTATGATGAGGCTGAGAAGGAGCGGTGCCAGATTATTGAGTATGGCTATGATGACCTGCGTGACTTGGATAGAGTACTGGGGTTGTATAATCCCTTGCAGGAGAAGAGATGAATGAATGAACGATATTTAGAATACATTGATGAGTTCACGGAGAGGTATACCAAATCAGGGCGGAAGGCTGTATATGGTTTTGTGTCATTGATGTGTACATGTAATGTTCCTCCCCGTGATTGGATGAATGAATTGGAAAAAGTCGGGCTTCAACTCCTCAGGGAGTATAAGCCTAGTACGAGACTGAAGTATATGAGGATAATACGAATGTTCATCCAGTATGTAGTGCATCGTGAACAAGATGTACATGGATGTAAGAACGTGAGAAAATCATGTACTATTGTAGATTCTAAAAAGTTATACAAAATGTGAAGAGGTGGCTTTATGTGTAATCAGACAAAGAATGATGGAATGGAATTCCAGACTGCAGAGGAAGTACTGGAAACTGGTGTGAATAAGAGGGATAAGAGTATAGATCAGGCAAAGGAGTACTTGATGAATTGTGATATGCCTAAAAGTGGGTATAATACTCACTTGAAATTTAAGTATTATGAGTTGGATGACATCCTACCCTTTATTCAGTGTGCTTGTAGGAAGTATGATTTGACTACTCATTATGAATTGGAGTGTAGTAGTCAGGTGATAAGTGTGCCACGTAGTATGCGTGATAGTACACTTGTTCCGAAGGTGATGGCGAAGGCGACCTTGGAGGTGCGTAGTTTGCATTATCCTGAACCAGCTGTGTATAGTATTCCTGCTGTGGTGGAGATGGATAATCAGAGTATTGGTTCTGCTATAACATATAGTAGGCGGTACTTGTATATGGTTGCATTTGATATCACGGAGGAGGATGTACTTGATAAGCAGTTAGGTTCAAATGAGGCTGGTAAAAATCAGTCTAAACTTAAATCTAAAACTCCTGTTAAGGATGGGTATGAGGCTAAATCCGAGCCTCAGACCAAACTTTCCACTAGGAAGCCAAGGGTGGCAGACAAAGAGAAAACCTTGCAAAAACTCAAGGATATTCTATCGAATAGGGGTGTACCTGACCCATCAGATGAAGTCTTGTATAAGACTCTTATCGATGAGTTTACTAAGTGTACTATTACACCGGAGGAGTTCAGGGCAGGAAAAGAAATCTTAAAGGAGAGAGGGGTGACTGGAGGTGCTGGTTCAGAGTAAGTTCATAATTAGTAATAGGAAGCCCTACCGTATTACAGGTATCCGGACGTCACGGGTTGTGGTGTTACGGATACGACAGTATAAGATGAAGAAGTGTAAGTGGTGTGGTAGGTATTATACTCCACGTATAGGTCATCAGCTTTATTGTAGTCCCGAGTGTAGGGGTTATAGTGATTCGGATCATACTCTCAGGAGGGTGAGACGTTTCCGTAAGAGGTACAGGGAGGTGTTGAATCTTCTCTCATATTATAGTTTGGGTACTGGTGAGTTGGGTGGTCATGCCTGTGATGATGTGGTGGAGGAACATAATAAGATTCGGTGTGAGATGAGGAAATTGGGTTTGACATCAACTAGTTATGTAAGTATAAATCGTTACATATACTAGTGTAGTATGCGTGGGGATGTGGTGGAAAATTTTTTTCCATAGAAGAGTGAGATTATATGTTCAGGGTAGTTGAGACTCCCACACCAGAACATCTCAAGTTGATAGACAACCACGACCATATTAGTTGGACTGGCAGGTATTATATTATACGAAAAACCGTTGATAAAAACACATATTACTATGGTTCATACACGGATTATGATGAAGCACTCATTGTAAATGAACGTCTTCAACAGAGGGGTTACCCCCCCACAATTATCATATACATATCATGATAATAATAGGGGTTATAGAGAATGGTTAAAAAGAAAGTTAAATGTAAATGGTGTGGGAGAAAATACTGGAAGAAACATAACAGACAGGAATATTGCAACAAAAAGTGCCGAGAAGAAGCAAAACGTGAACACTCAAGAATGAGAAGTCACAAATACTACACCCGGCACAAAGAAAAAAACCAAAACAATTTAGGTTCAAGTAACCTAAAAGAACACATGAACACAGACACCCACAGGGAAGCAGTCCTAGTTCATGAAGAAAAGAAGAAAATCTTAGGAGGAGGATAAAATTGTATGCCGAATATGGATGAACACAACCTACGAAACCTGACAGCAATTATAACTCAGACAAGTAACACTGAGTTGAAGCAGCAGTTAGTACGTGAAAGAAATGAATTACTAATTAAGATGGGTATTTTACGCCAATGATTACCCCATGGATAATGTTACAATATTGATGAATAGGATCTGTAAGGTCTTCCTATTCATATATCATCATGGTGTAGGAGGCGAATATATACTTATCTTAAAATTTGTGATTTCATTTTATCGGAGAGTCAACGTCTTCTTTCAAAAAAAAAGAGAAGAGTAACTCTATCCAGATAAACTATGTTGTGAATAGTTTTCCCAAAAAAAAAGGGGATAATGGTTGGCGGGGATGTATTCAGATAAAACTCCCAATTACCACAACCATTTATTTTTTTTCCCTAGGATTTAACAGAATTTAATATTTCAAAAACTGATTTAATATAAAACTCAATGGGATTTGGTGAACAAATAATGATTGAAACAAGAATAAAAACTGGAACAATAAAAAATATTATAAAAGAAACAACAGACAAGCGTGTAAGCGACGAAGCAGCAGAACTGCTCGCAGACTTACTGTCCGATGAAGCTGTCACAATAGCAAGAGTAGCATCAAAGCTATGCACTCACGCTGGACGAAATACCATAACAGCAGAGGACATCAAAGTCACCGTAATATAAAAAAAAAGATTACATGTGGGGGTGTAATGTGCGAATTATATGTCAATAATGGGTGGGGGGGGGGAGAAGTATTTAGTCATGTTAAGTTATAATGTTTTATTTTTTC
>MUZZ01000160.1 GCA_003266075.1 Methanosphaera sp. rholeuAM74 | reverse complement strand
CCTGCTTCTATAACATCCACTCCGAGTTCATCAAGCTTGGTTGCTATTTTAAGCTTTTCTTCTGATGTTATTAGTACTCCGGGTGTTTGTTCTCCATCCCTTAATGTGGTATCTAATATTTTCATGTCCTCTAACATTAATATTAACCTCCAAAATAGTTATTTGTTCTTCTTATTCAACACCGTTATTATCCTCGTCAGGCTTTTATGCATACGTATCTCGTGTTGTTCGAGTATCTGTAGTGGTGTGCCTATTATTACCTCGTATAGGTCTATGTAGTGTGGACTTGCCATGCATATGTATCCATCGTCCTTAAGATATTGTGCTATTGAGTTTAGTGCCTCATGATATAATTGTTTTGTGTCATCTCCCCCTAGTGTCGTTGATATTCCGTAGGGTGGATCCATTGCCACAGCATCTACTGTTTCATCAATATCGAGTTTTCTTACGTCTTCCCACATTATCTTGTGGTTGTATAGTTTTTCATGTGATAGGTTCAGCTTTGTTCCTTCAACCATTTCCCGTTCAATGTCTGAGCCTATAAGTCTCGTGTTTAGGAGTCCTGCCTCTATGAGTATCCCCCCAGTCCCACAGAATGGGTCTAGTACTGTGTCAGCCTCATGTACGTGTGCCAAGTTTACCATGCATAGTGCTAGCTTCGGACTCATTGAGCCTGGATGGAAGTATGGTCTCTTGTGGGGCTTGTTGTCAAAGAAGTGTTTCTTGTCCTGTTTTACCAATAGTTTACATATCATGGTCTTGTTGTACTTGAGTGTCGTTACCTCTTTATGTTCGTTTACCTCTTGTACTGGGTCGGTGTATACTAATTTTATTGTACATTCAGGATTATCTAGTGATACGGGCATCTGTGACTCCTTTTTTATGTATCCTCCTGCAGTACGTTCCACGTTGTCTCTATGTACACTTCCCTGATTCATCTTCTTTACTCTTACCTTGAATGAACCTGTTACCTCTTCTTGCCAGTCCACCTTTGTAAGGTCTTCTAACACTGATTCTGGTGATGACTTGTATAGTGTTTGAAGTATCTCATGGGTGTATGAGAGGTGTTGTCCNNACCTCGTAGTCTATGTTTAATGTTTCTAGTCTTGCAAATAATTCTGCCTGTGGTAGTGTCGGATTTTCCTGTGACAGTATTACTGTGATTTCCATATATTCTTGAGCCTCCTTACCCCTATCTTTGGTGCTAACTTGAATATTAGTCCAGTCTTTACTAGTTGCTTGATTAGTGGTGTTTGTGTGTCCATGTCACCATACTCGGATATCATCTTATCCACATTGTTACTTCGTAGCTGACCGAACATGTAATTGAAGTCATCCTCTGATAGTTCTTCCAATATCTTCTGGACGTTCTGTTGTAGCTTGAACTCCCTGTCATAGCGTTGGTGGTATTGAGTCTGATAGTCCTGTAGGTAGGTGTTATCCTCCTCTTCGAGTGCTTTATGTGACTGTGTGGATGCCATCTGTGTACAGTTAAATCCAACTATTAATCCTCCACCAGTTGTCGGCTTTACCTGACCGGCACTGTCACCTATGAGTATAGTGTTATTTTGTGCTATTATCCTTTTCTTATTGTATCGTGGTATTAATCCGACATGTTTTTCTACGATTGACTCATCCCCTGATAGTGTCGAATTAAGCACCTGTTCTGCCTGCCCGTATGATGTGTTTGTGAACAATCCTACACGTCTAGTGTTAGCTGTTACTGGTATATCCCATATGAATCCTGGGAGTATGCTCTTGTTTACCTTTAGGTTTACAAAGTCTGTGTCACTGTTATTGCTGTTTATAGTGTACTGTATTGCAGTGAATGATTGTGGTGTTATTTCTGGGTTCATCTTGTTGGCTGTTGTTGATGTTGGTCCACATGCTACTGCTATTAATCTGGAATTGAGTGTCTTATCCTCGAGTTTTACCGTGGTGTTTTCTATGTCAACATCATATACTCTCTGTGATATGTATGGGGTTACACCAGCATCCACTGCCTTTTCAAACAGGTATTTATCATAGTAGACCCTGTCAAGAACGTATGCTACATCTTCATCCTTTCCCACCGTTATACTTGTATTGTCTGGTGAGTAGAGGTTAGCTCCCCTGATCCTGTTAAGTATGACCTCTGATGGTATATCTTTTACCGTGTTGATGTTTGTGGACACAAGTCCCGCACATTGCAGGGGTTGACCTATCCTAGCTTTCATATCAAATAATGCGACATCATACCCCATTTCTGCCATGTTGCAGGCATATGTTGAACCTATTGGTCCTGCCCCAACAACGATAATATCATGACTTGCCATTTAATCACTCCAGCCATTTTTTAAAGCTTTGTTTCCTCATTTCTTGTTGTGTTTCTTGAACATCCTATCATGTTTTAGTAGTAAATCATCATCAGGCACTTGTTTTGTCCTGTTAAAACTTTTCTTCTTAGTAAATCCGTAATCATCTTCTAGCGGTGCGTCCTCAATTGTATCTTCATAATATTGTTGTTTCATGTTCTTTTTAGGCTTTGGATTGTATTGACTTTTGTTATTAGTTTGTTCATAGTTTCTATCATCATATCCGGCATTGTAGCCACCACCATTAGCATAAGTGTTATAGTTAGGATTGTAGTTGTTTTCAGTGACTGGATAGCCGTTAGAGTAGTTGTTTACATGGGATAATATTATTTCCTCTACCTTCTTTGGGTCAGGTACGTCGTCTAGTATTGTTTCAGTATTCTCGTGTCCACCATAGATTATTATGTCACCTACACCAAATACCCTTTCGAGGATGGATTGCTGTATGTCCATGTCCTGTATCTTAGCGTAGGGCATGGAAATCTTGTCCTTGTTCAAAAATCCTCTCTCAATTATCACTCTCTTATCTGTCAGCTTGTAAGTTGTATAATTCCAGTCAAGTAAGTCTAATGCCAACTTAATTAGGATGATGATAATAGCCAGTATTAACAGTAACTCTACGATGAATGTCATACGAGTAAACTCCAGCTGGAATGAAGTCATCAAACCCCCCTGTATGGAGGATACTACTGCAAGTATAGGCTTGAATAGGAAAACTATTATGAACAAGACTATTATCTTGAATATGAAGTTATCTGAATACATTAACATATTTGGCTTAGATTCATATAATATTTTTTCTGATATTGTTGGATTATTGCTCTGATTATTATATGCAACCCTGTTATTAGAACTTTTTGGTTTAGGCATCATTAGTTACGACACACCCCATCTGTTTAAATATGTTAAGTATATCTGTTATTAATATGTAATATAATTTATATGGAAATGTGCCAAGGGAAGTTTAAAAAAATGAAAA
>MUZZ01000285.1 GCA_003266075.1 Methanosphaera sp. rholeuAM74 | reverse complement strand
TAATATTGTGCTGTTAACGTCATTTCTTACTAAAACTGCTGGACCAATGTTTGTGTTTACATTGTTGTTGGATATTGTGTTATTGCTTCCTCTGAGTATTTGTATTCCCGTTGTTCTTGCTTCAAGATAATCTGCTGTAGTTAAATTTGTAAGGTTACTTGTACCAGTTACTTCCACCATATTGCTGGATATTGTTCCACTTGCACCTATTAGACCTATACCCATTGGTGATAAGCCTTCTAGGGAAATGGTATTCGATATTATTGTAGTGTTATCTCCACCAAATTGTTCAAAACCATAAACGTTGTATGCATTACCAATAAGAGTATTTCCTTCAATCAAGTTATTAGATGTATTACCCTTACCCGGAGTATACATTCCACCAGTATATCCATGATTTTGTAGTGCTATAGCGTATGCAACATTTTCAGCTATACTTGGCTCATTTCGTGGTTCCATACCCGCAACAACGTTTATTACATTGTTTACTACTTGGTGGTTGTTTAGGTTTACTCCACTAATATAGAGTCCTGCTGAGTAGTTTACTGATTCGACAGTTACTATGTTGTCTGTTATGACCATATTATTCGTATTGTTTGTATGTAATCCATACAACCAGTTTTCACCTGTTAATGTGAGCATGTTGTTAGTGAATGAATTGTTTGAACCACCAAATTCAATTCCATAAATAGTTGGTGCACTTGAGCCATCACCTGCTACTTGGTTAATTGTGAATACATTGTTGGTTATCTGGTTGTTGTCTCCCCTAAAAATGATTGGAACTACTGTTGGCAATCCTCCATGATGGAAGCCATCCCAGTCAACTGATGTAGCTAGTATATCTGCAGTGACTGTTGTGTCATTTAGTGTGGAATTGTTTTTTAAGTATATCGCTGAGTGTACATCGTTATCCTGTTGGGTACTGGTATATGTTATTTCAACGTTGTTAATTGTTACCCTTGCATTATCACTATCACCATTTATTCCTATTAGTCCTGGGAATGCATCGTCATATTCTAGAGTCATATTTTCGAATAGGATTGACTTTGCCTCAACAATTAAAAATTCTTGATTTGTTACTGTTAGACCTTTTTTTGATGTGAATGTTAAATTAATGTCTTCATTATTAACAATCCATCGATCAACATTATTTATCTGTTCGTTAAACTTAATTACTGTATTTGATGAAACTGAATCAGAAAGATAAGCCTCTCCCCAGTCTACATCAAAATAATTATCAACATTATCGTTGTTAATAGTAATTGTACTTGCTTCTTTTTTAGTTTTATCCTCTTTTACTATTTGAGGATTTTCTTTTTCCGTTTTAATCTGAGTATCAGTCTGTACTATTGGAGTATCGTCCATGACCTTAGCAGTTGCAGTATCATCTGATACTGTGGAAGTTGCAGTATCATTAATATCTACTGCCGAAATACTGGCTACTCCAACGAGTAAAGCTAAAAGTATCATCATAAAACAGAATACTTTCATGTTTCTATACATTTTAACCACTATATTAAATTATTATATAATTAACAAGGATTTACTTACTCCTTATCCATGCCAACTATAAATAATATATATTATATTTCAAGTATAAAATAAAATTTTCTAAAAATCGAGTTATGATTAGACTTATAATTAAATCAAAATAAAAAAAAGATGAAAAATATGGTCAGTTAAATTGAATTAAGCGTGTTATACCATTTATATAAAAGATTAATATCCCATACCAAATAGATTATGGCATCATGATAGGTGTAGTATTAAAGTTAATCCAAGTGTGATGCTGACAATAAATGTGAACACTGAATAATAGACCATATTTAATCAAAGTACAAAAAACAAATATGGAGAAAACATGAGGGAGGTGAAATTAATGTTATTCAAAAAATCTATAAAGTGGAATAGAGTTAATGATACATGGACTCCAGAAACAGGCGATAAGATTGAAGGTATACTAGAAAACGTTGAACATCATGTTGGACTATACGATGGAACGTTATACCTATTAAGTGTGGGTGATAGTGAAAACCTTAGAATTTGGGGTAGTTTACAACTAAAACAGTTGATGAAAAACATAAAAATAGGTGATTACATCCGAATAACTTACAACGGAATGCAAGAATTGTCAAATGGACACAAGATGAAGAAGTTTGATGTTGAAAAAAGATGTGAAGTATCATAACCCCAAAAAGTTAGCATGTTAATGTTTTATAGTCCATATTAATGTTAAATTATATGTTAAATAGATAAAAAATTTTAACTCTAAAAAAAAATAGAAAAATGATGAAAATAAATTGTTTAAGAATTCCTGTTATTTACTCTCCTGAAACTGCGTCAGATGTGGAAGCATCTCCAGAACTTCCACTGTCGGTTGAATCTGTACTTCCACTAGTGTTGGTTGAATCAGATGTTTCTGCATCATTACCAGTATCACCTGAATTTGTTGTGTCATTTGTATCCGTAGTGTTAGTTACATCATTATTGTCAGTGGCAGTATTATTATCTACACCATCAGGGGTAGTTACAGGAACAGGACTAGTTTCTCCGAAGAATTGGATTGATCCATCATCATTCAATATCATAGTAGATGTATCTATTCCAAAGAACTCTAAATTTGATTTTAACTGTTCAAATGAAACTTTGCCATCTAAATAATCTTGTAACAAGAGTTTATATACTTGATAATCTGTGAGTCCATCTGGTACGTGATTATTGTAATTGTTAGATTGTGCTGGTTTGAAAACTTTGTTGAATGAATCACCTACTGATTTTAGTGTGTCACCTATAACATTTGAAATACTGTTATTTTTTGCGACATTATTTTTTGCCACATTTGAGTTTGCTGGTGATACATAACTATGATTTGATGAATTATCCAAATCATCCAAAATACCTAGCAATACCAATAGATGGAAATTATCTAAGTCTTTTAGTGCATTTTCGAAATAAGTTGCATCATACATATTTGGATATTGTAACGCATTTAGAAGATTTTCGTATTGAGAATCATTTAATTTCATTAATGAACTAATAAGAGCATCATAAGTTGAATCATCAAGATTATCCATATTCTTTGCTAGTTCTTCATAATAAGCGTCATCAAATCTGGAAGTATTTGTTTTGTTATCATCTGATGTGTCATTAGTTTCATTGGTAGCGTTTTCATCTCCAGCTGTGACTGTTAAATTCTCATCGGTCACATTATCACCTGCATCTCCAGCCACATCATCTCCTGTAGTGGTGTCTGCTTGGCTAGGTGCATCTGCAACAGCTAATGGTATGTTACTTCCATCGGTTGAACCATCTGCGAAGGTTGTTGAAAGTCCTACTGTTAATAATCCTATAATTAAAAGAATTGCCAAAAATTTTTTGTTCACTTTTTCACCTCCAGTCAAATTCTTGAATGGCATATGTAGTGTTCATAACTATATTAACTTGAAGTAAATATATTGTGGTTTATGTACTACAATTAATGGATTATCTGTTATAGTATTAATATATTTCGTTAAAGGAGTCCCCGATAAAATAATGACTATAACTTTTTTGTTGTGAATTTTGGGTAATTTTAGTAGCGTATTGTGATATGAGTTATTGCATCGGTTGTTGATGTGTTTTTAAGTGGACAGTATAACTCCATATTATTTTTGTTGTAATGGTAGATTAGATTTTTATGTTGATGGTAGTACTAGTTGTAGAAGTAATCTTTATTATGCTGTTGAATGTTTTTTGGGTTAGAAAGATTTTTCACTTGAAATTATACAACATCATATGTATAACTTCTTTAAAATAGTTTTTTAATCAAATAACTGCCTGATGATATTTTATTAAAAGTAGGATTTAGACATCGATTGCAAGTGTAAAATTAATATTGTTAAAAAAATAAAGATTTAAAGAACTTCTGTTATAAACAGAGTCGTCCTTTAAAAAAAAACTTTGAGTACATCAATCGAAAAAGGAGGTGAAAATGTACTCAAACTAATTACTACTATGTATAAAACATAATAACGAATTCTGAAATCTATTAAATTCAAATAATGAAAATACTATAGGATAACCGTCAGATTCAATACCCCATAAAAAATAATATTGTAAAATTCCACCATACAATCTACAAGCCCATAGTAGACCACCATTTCATTCTTGTAAGAAGATATTACACCCTATAAAATATTTTTCTTACAA
>MUZZ01000050.1:3013-5031 GCA_003266075.1 Methanosphaera sp. rholeuAM74 | reverse complement strand
GACAGACATCAAATACGAAAAAACACTATACCATGCTGGTGCTGACAGTGAAGAAACAGTCCAGTTTCTCAGAAAACACATACCCAACGTGAAGGAATCGATGAAGCAATCCATAAAGTACCTAGACGAACATGCGATAAAAGAATGATATGGAGGAATGATATTATATGGCATCAAATACTATGGGAGAAATATTTAAGGTGACAACATTCGGCTTAAGTCATGGAAAAGCTCTGGGGGCGACCATAGACGGCTGTCCAGCAGGACTGTCCCTAACAAGAGAGGACATACAATGTGAACTGGACAAGAGAAGGCCGGGAACAAGCAAAATAACAACGGCCAGGGATGAAAAAGACAGAGTAGAAGTACTCTCCGGAATATTCAATAATGAAACTGATGGAACACCGATAACAGCGATAGTATATAATAAAGACCAGAAAAGCAAGAACTATGACAACCTCAAAGACAATCCACGACCGGGACATGGAGACCTATGCTGGTACAAAAAGTATGGAAACTATGACTACCGTGGTGGGGGAAGAGGAAGTGGTAGGATAACAATAGGACACACAATAGCAGGGGCAATTGCTAAAAAACTCCTGCAACAATATGATATAACGACAACAGCCCACGTAACACAGATACACGACATCAAATCCCCCAACAGTTACACATTGGAAGAGATAAAAGAAAACATCAGCAAAAACAATGTACGATGTGCAGACCCCATGACTGCTAGGAAGATGGAAGAAGCAATACTGGAAGCTAAAAGTGATAACGACTCACTTGGGGGTATAGTGGAGATAATAATAGACAACCTCCCTGCCGGACTGGGTCAGCCAGTGTTTGATAAAATTGATGGCGACCTTGCAAAGGCATTGATGAATATCGGTGCAGTAAAAGGTGTGGAAGTGGGACTTGGATTTGAATGCGTTACTCTTACAGGAAAAGAGATGAACGACCAATACTACCTAGATGAGGGAAGGATTAAGACCGAGACAAACAATTCTGGTGGAATACTTGGTGGAATGACTAATTCCATGCCAGTAATACTTAGAATAGCTGTCAAGCCAACACCATCAGTAGGAGGAATACAGAAAAGCATATCATTATCCGACAACACAGAAAGCACCATAGAAATTAGTGGACGTCACGACCCATGCATCTGTCCTAGAATAACAACAGTCGCAGAAAGCGTGTGTAACATTGTAGTAGCAGACCATATGATAAGGGCAGGATTTATACATCCAGACAAGATTTGTTAAAAAAATAGTTTTATATGTAAAAAAGCCATGGAGGGGATTTGAACCCCCGATCCCCTGATTACGAATCAGGTGCTGTGCCGGGCTGAGCTACCATGGCATCAAAAAAAAATATATGAAAATGATAAGAATTAATAGCTTATCATTACTTTTTATTTTAAATTAGTTTATATATTGGTCTAAGTTAATCTTAAGACCATCAGTTGCAGCTATAGTCCTAATTCCAGTATTTTGAGTTATAATCCTCGTATTCTGGAATGGGTTGTTCATTATCAGATTTACACCTAAATGGGTCATAATTGCCAGTTGAGGTTGAACTTCTTCTACAAGCTTTTCAAAGTCAATAGTCCTTAAATGTCCCTTTATTTTACGTTCACCTTCTTTAATTACACAACCTATGAGTATATCTGCACCTTTATGATATTTATGTAGGTCTGGGAAGTATTCTGTATCAGCAGTATAGCTTAATGAGAATCCGTCACATCCGATGTTGAATCCTACACATGTGGGGTCACCGTGCTTGGTTTGAGCTCCACGAACAAAGACACCTTCATCTTCAACTTCATCTCCAGGAGTAAGAACAGATACTCGTGGCTTAGACTGATGATATTTGGAAACACTAGGACCTAAATCCTCAAATCCGTTAAGAACACTTTCACTTGCAATGACATGACCAGTCTTCTTGGTCATACCCTGAGTCATTGCCTCAATGAGTACTTCTGCATCAGTATAATGATCAGTATGGCAATGGCTGAC
>MUZZ01000050.1:1446-2997 GCA_003266075.1 Methanosphaera sp. rholeuAM74 | reverse complement strand
TTATTTAAATCATCAATCCTGAAACCACCAGTCATTCTTTTCTGGCTAATTGTTGCAAAACGACCTCCAGCAGTTCCTAGGAAAGTTAACTCCATCTACATCTCCTTTTAAGTGGTTGTATATGATTTTTGTTTGGTAAATCAAGAACTTTAATTTACATCTATATATTACTATTAGCCCTAACTAATATATACTTATCTGTTTTTTGTAATATTGATGAATATAATTATTTTTCATACCAACTTAAAGAATTCATTAACAAGATGAATGTAGGTGGTTATTATGAAGCCTCATCAAGTAATGGCTTCAAATACTTACCAGTATAGGTATCCTGTTTGACAATTTCCTCTGGAGTACCACAGGCAATCAGTTTACCACCATCATCTCCACCTTCAGGACCAAGGTCGATTATATAATCTGCAGTCTTGACAACATCAAGGTTATGCTCAATAACAACCAAAGTATTTCCCTGATTTCTAAGCTTACAGAGTACTTCAAGCAGACGATTAATGTCATCAAAATGAAGACCAGTGGTAGGTTCATCAAGAATATACAGTGTATTGGAGGTATTCTGCCTACTTAACTCTTTAGCCAGTTTAACACGCTGGGCTTCACCACCAGATAAAGTTGTGGCAGGCTGACCCAACTTAACATAACCTAACCCCACATCGACAAGCGTCTGTAACTTCCTCTTTATCTTAGGGATGTTTTCAAAGAATTCTAGTGCCTCATCACAGGTCATCTCCAAGACGTCATTAATGTTCTTGCCTTTATAACGTATACTTAATGTTTCACGGTTATATCTTTTGCCCTCACATACCTCACATGGAACATAAACATCAGNNCATCAGCCAAAAAGTGCATTTCTATCTGAACGATACCATCACCATTACAGGCCTCACATCTGCCACCCTTGACGTTGAAGCTGAAACGTCCAGGTTTGTATCCATGCTGTTTGGACTCAGGAGTCTGTGCATACAACTCCCGGATATACGTGAACAGTCCTATGTATGTTGCGGGATTGGAACGTGGAGTACGTCCAATAGGAGATTGGTCAATGACAATAATCTTATCCACATTCTCAACACCCCTGATGGCAACGTGCTTACCAATCTTGTGCTTATGCTTATGTGTTAATTCTTCATCAACCCCATGATAAAGTATTTCATTTACAAGAGTACTCTTACCTGAGCCTGACACTCCAGTTACACATATAAACCTGCCAAGTGGGAAGTCCACGTTAATGTTCTTGAGGTTATTCTCCTGTGCACCAATTATGGTGATCTTTTTACCGTTACCCTCATGCCTCGTTTCTGGTACTGGGATAATCTTATCCCTCGCTAGGTACTGCCCAGTAAGTGAATCCTTATTAGCCTTAATATCGTCTGGTGTACCCTGTGCAGTGAGGTTACCACCATGCTCACCAGCACCAGGACCAATATCAACGACGTGGTCTGCCTCAAGGATGGTTTCCTCGTCATGCTCCACAACAATCAAGGTGTTACCAATGTCACGTAGATGCTTAAGAGTATCTATGAGCTTCATATTATC
>MUZZ01000050.1:407-1441 GCA_003266075.1 Methanosphaera sp. rholeuAM74 | reverse complement strand
GATGACCGTGCAAGAGTAAGGTAATTCAATCCCACATCATTAAGAAACTCCAGTCGCTCCTTAATCTCCTTCAAAATTTCTCGGCCAATAAATAACTGTCTCTCAGTTAAATCAAGGTTATCAAAGAATTCCTTTGTATCACTTAATGATAGCTTAGTTAAGTCAGCAATGTTCAAGTCTCCCACTGTAACTGCCAACATTTCAGGCTTTAATCTGTCACCATGACACTCTGGACAATCATTCAGACTCATATATGTACGTGCAGCCTTTCTACGATAGCGTGACTTGGTCTCTATGAAAAGACGCTTCATGTATGGAATTACACCCTCAAATGTCTTGGTAACACGTCTAGTATTACCATCCTTGCCGAAGGTGAATGACATACGTTCGTTTCTGCTACCATAAAGTATGATATCCTGGTACTCTTTCTTAAGCGTATGGAATGGTTCATCCAGTTTAAATCCATAATGATTAGCTACACCAGCCAGAAGCTTATTATAATATGAATCCGTCCTCTTAGAATTACTCCAAGGCTTAATAGCACCATCCATCAAGGACAATGTCTTATCCGGTACAACTAGGTCTGGATCAGCCTCCAAGGTACTTCCAATACCATTACATACCGGACAAGCAGCCTGGGGATTGTTGAACGAAAACATTCTAGGACTAATCTCGGTAAAGTTAATACCACAATCAGGACAGGCAAGAGCCTCACTATAAATCCTATCATCAACACCAGACTTACTATTGGCAACTGCTACCAGGCCATCACCAATCTCTAATGCTGTTTCAACTGATTCTACCAGCCTTTTACGGAAGTTTTCATTATTTGCAACCTTAAGCCTGTCAACAACTACCTCAATAACGTGTTTATTGTTCTTATTTAGCTTAATCTCATCGTCGAGTGATAAAATCTCGCCATCAACACGTACACGGACAAAACCCTTCTGCTTATACTCCTCA
The DNA here is from genome assembly GCA_003266075.1 of Methanosphaera sp. rholeuAM74. Taxonomy (GTDB): domain Archaea; phylum Methanobacteriota; class Methanobacteria; order Methanobacteriales; family Methanobacteriaceae; genus Methanosphaera. The sequence goes on along the minus strand of MUZZ01000050.1, from coordinate 478 downwards.
AAGACCTTCAAATGCATACCCTTACGATCCTTTACGACAGGTGCAAGCAGGACAATCTTCTCATCCATGTT
>MUZZ01000050.1:0-397 GCA_003266075.1 Methanosphaera sp. rholeuAM74 | reverse complement strand
GTACCAACAGTAGAACGAGGATTGATACGAGTAGTCTTCTGGTCAATACTGATGGCAGGAGACAAGCCCTCAATATAATCAACTTCAGGCTTCTCCATCTGACCAAGAAACTGCCTAGCATATGCAGACAAGGACTCAACATACCTACGCTGACCCTCAGCATAAATAGTGTCAAAAGCAAGGGAAGACTTACCAGAACCACTTAAGCCAGTGATAACAATAAACTCATCACGTGGAAGCACCAAATCAATGTTCTGAAGATTATGCTCCCTAGCACCCTTAATAATAATCTTTCTATCCTGAATAGCCCTATACCGAATATCATCCTTAGTTTCCATGAAAAATCCAATCCTCCCAGTATTTCCTATTAAATTCCAGACGTAACTCACCATTACAA
>MUZZ01000123.1:1303-1620 GCA_003266075.1 Methanosphaera sp. rholeuAM74 | reverse complement strand
GTGGGTATTTCTAGTTCAAGGACTTCATCGTATACCTTGCTTCCTCCTCCTGTTACTTTTCCTGCTCCGTTTATGGATTTTATGCCCCTGTTTTCTACCTTGTCTATGGGTGTTATCTTGTTTATTGCATCTCCCATGGAGTATGTCATTGCCAGTAGTTGTATGTCTTTTATGTTCACTTTCTTCTTTAAAGTATCTGTAAACGATGTCTCATTATTTGACAATTTTTTTCTATCAAGTTCAAAATATGCAACTTCCCTTTTGTTTTCATCAATCACTTCAAAGCTAATCTTTGTTGTTCCATGATCCATGCCCAT
>MUZZ01000123.1:0-1279 GCA_003266075.1 Methanosphaera sp. rholeuAM74 | reverse complement strand
ATATAATACTTATTCTACTTTTTCTAATCCACAAGCAGTTCTTAAGAATTTACCGACTTCTTCTATTTGAAGTTCTCCTTCAAGTCTTCTTTGAGCATAAAGTTTAGGATAAGCACTAGCTCCTTCAACAGCAAACTCGGTAGCAAATGTTCCGTCCTGTATATCTTTTAAGATTTCTTTCATGTTGGCTTTAGCTTCATCTGTAATAATTTTATCTCTTTTGGTTAATCCACCAAATTCAGCTGTGTTACTCACATCTTGCCACATGTTCTTAAATCCTTTCTCATATATTAGGTCTATGATGAGTTTCATTTCGTGACAAGTTTCAAAGTATGCCATTTCTGGTTTGTATCCAGCTTCAACCAGTGTTTCGAATCCGGCCTTGATAAGTGCAGTTAAACCACCACAAAGAACAGCTTGTTCACCGAATAAGTCAGTTTCAGTTTCTTCTCTGTATGTTGTCTCGATTACTCCAGCCCTTGTAAGACCAGTAGCTTTAGCCATTTCCATGGCAATATCACGAGCTTCACCAGTAGGGTCCTGTTCAACAGCAATTAAACCTGGAATTCCGAATCCTTCCTCATAGGTTTGTCTTACTTTACTACCTGGACCTTTAGGTGCAATCATGGTAACATTAACATCTTCAGGTACTCTTATACGTTTAAAATGTATGTTGTATCCATGTGAGAATGATATGGTGTTTCCTGGTTCTATATTGTCTTTAATCTGTTTTTCATAAACATCTTTCTGAAGTTCATCAGGTATTAATATGTGTATGATGTCAGCTTCTTTAGCAGCTTCTTCAATAGTTTTAACACAAAGACCGTCAGCTTCAGCCCTTTTCCATGAACTTCCACCTTCACGTAATCCCATAACAACATTTAATCCACTATCTTTCATGTTGAGGGATTGACCTCTACCTTGACTACCATATCCAATCACTGCAATAGTTTTTCCTTCTAATACGTTAGTAGTTACATCGTCGTCATAATAAACTTTCATTTTATCGAGTACTCCTTTTAAGTTTTATTAAATAAGTTTAATTTAGATATATATCATATATTACTATCTATGTATGAACTCATATAAAAAAATTATTTAACTAAGAAAAATCTAACTGTAATAGGATTTTCAGGATATAACAATACTTAAACTAGTCAATATTGATATACTCGATAAAAAATCATTAAAATTAAAAATAAAATAAGCAGGTTATAATAATACTTAAATCAAATTTAAAACACGAAAAAAAGGATGAAAATTTTTTCACATTATTTTC
>MUZZ01000253.1 GCA_003266075.1 Methanosphaera sp. rholeuAM74 | reverse complement strand
TCAAAAACCCTGTTTTGTTGGATGGCGTCTAAGGTATGTCCCCTACCATCTATGGTGATTGGTTTATTGATTGAAACTGCACTCGCACTGACTAAAAATCCTATTTCATTAGAATAATCTTTATCCAAGTAAATTATAGAATCTTCATCAGCATTATCAATCAATTCCTGCAACTGCTTAAAAGTACCTTTTCCGGAATCAGTCTTCAAAGTTTTAGAATTAACCTTTTTATTTATTTTTTCATCGTTATTAGCGACATCATCAGCACTGGCCATTGCAACTGCTTCCTGATTATTATTTGAAACACTTACACTGCTATCATCAACAGCATCATCAACATCACTAGCATTAATTGCCGTTAACGAACATAAGATGACCATTACTGATAAAAACACAAATAATTTTCTGCTTATGATATTATCACCTCTTTTTTCATATACAGATATATTTATGTAAAAACACATAATTATTATTTTCCATCAATACCCTACAATTTATTCCTAACTAGATATAATAAGACCTCGAAAAATATAAATAAAAAATAAGACACGACATATTAATACGACAAAATACGATTAATTATAAAGCATACTAATATTTATACTAATATAAAAAGATAAATAAAAAAATTAAAGAAAAGTACTGAATTTTCGAATAATATACATGTTTTTAGATATAAACTACTAGTGAAACGACAACATTCACATATACTGTGCCTAAGACTTTGAAAGCTGGTGATTACGCTATAAAAGCAGTTTATACAGCTGGTACTACCAAACTTGAGGCTGAAAGTAAGTTAACTTTAGAATAGTGATATTATCATACAACACCATTTTTTACCCACCATTTTTAATTTTTTGAAATATTACATGTGCTCAAACAATGAATAAAACTGAAACAAAGACTAGTATAACCTGATTTAATGATATTGGAATAATTCACTATTTTTTTTAATAGAATGATTGTTGTCATATCAACTATTAACTATCTCAACAGATACCCATATATGTTTAAATAATAATCAAAGACAGAAAAATACTTTTCAAATCAATAAACAAGAACAAAATATCAGTCATGATAATCAAAGTTAAGATAAAACCGTTAGAAGTAATAAATACTGATTTTACAGCATACATGAAAAAAGTTACATATAATTAGCTAGTAATATTTAAAAAAAACTACTTTTAATCTACTAGTATCAGATTATAATAATAATCCCCACTTACATAATCCTAACACGTGACACTTCCCACAATAGCATAATTATTTAGATACTAACCCTAATCAAAGCATTATATATAATATGTAGTTGTCGATAGAATACTATATTTAAAGGTTAATCATATTAAGTTGGATGGGTAGTGCATTAACCCCCATCGTAATATATGATTTAAACTAGTTTTAATTAAATTATTATCTCGGCTTTAATCGGATTTGGTATGATTTCATATAATAGTATGATATTATGCTGATGGGTGTAGTTCTAAAATTATGACTGATGAAAATTGTATTCTTGCATGTGATAAGTATTTTGGTTCGTGGCAATAATAAGAAACAGTACCATGTTCTCTTGGATGTTTGTTTAAGGCTTAACAGTATACATAATTGTACTGTGGAAATGACAAAACTATTTAAATCCAGTAACGGCAAGCATTACAAGAAAATAAATTATATATCATTGATTCACGAAGTTAAAGAAGAATGTAATGAATTATACAGAGGTGTTCAAGCTCACCTGGCAAATACAGCTATTAAAAAAAAGCATGCTGAATCATTCAATAGTTATGTTAAGATATTGAACAAAAACCATATTTACTTATCTAGTTTAATATAATACTAACTGATTTGTCATTGATTCAGTAAAAAAGGAGGTAATGTTATGGGAAAAAAATATGCTGTTAAATATTTGAAGAATATAAGATAAGGACTAAATGGGATTCTGAAATAGAAGACTATTATTATTCAGTAATAGACGTTATTGCAGTTCTTACTGAAAGTAAAAATCCTTCACAATATTGGAGAACGTTAAAAAGTCGTTTGAAAAACTAATCTGGTCAAAGTGTTACAATTTGTAACAAGTTGAAAATATCCGCTAGTGATGGTAAAATGCGTTTAACTGATGTAACAACAACTAAACAGTTGTTACGACTTATTCAATCGATTCTTTCGCCAAAAGCAGAACCATTCAAACAATGG
>MUZZ01000291.1 GCA_003266075.1 Methanosphaera sp. rholeuAM74 | reverse complement strand
TAACAGTGGTTATTACGCAGGATGGTGAAGAACTTGCTAGTGTGACAGCACCTCTTGATGAGAACGGTCAAATAGTGGTAGAATACACACCAGAATCAACTAGTGATGTAGAAATAAGCGTAGTATTTGATCAAACACCTGTATACGTTAACAGCACTGGAGAAGAAACAGTCAGCCCAGTAGAGTCTATGAACGTAATCATGGATGTAACCGCAGAGGATACAATTATTGATGGTGTGAGTATTGTCACCGTCACAGTCGTTGATGAAGATGGTAATCCTATCATGGGTACTGTGGATTTAACATTTGTCAATGAGAATGGAACAGAGGAAACTGTAACAGTTTATACTAATGAGGCTGGTGTAGCAGTACATCCATACACTAATACTAGTGCAGGTAAAAACGTTACAGTAACTGCTGAGTTAGTTGAACCAACAAATGGCTATGATGTAGAACCAGTCAGTGATACCTTCGAAGTAGCAAAACTTGATACTACTATCACAATTGTGCCTGAAGCTAATGTGACAGCACACAAGCCAACAAATGCTACTATCACAGTTTCAACCGAGGAAGGAAGAATTCCTGCTGGAGAAGATGTAACAGTAGTTGTCACACAAAACGGTGTGGAACTTGCCAACATAACCTCAACTTTAGACGATGCTGGTCAAATAGTTGTAAACTACACAGCAGAAAATACTGATGATATAATAATCAGCGTAGTATTTAATGAAACACCAGTCTTCAATTCAGCAGATGCTGATAAGACTATTGGAAACATTAAATCAATCAACACAATCCTTAACATCACATCACAAGATGTTCCAATCAACGGTACAAGCATCATAACACTTAACGTGACTGATGAATTAGGAAACCCAGCAACTGGTACAGCAATATTAACAGTTGATGGTCAACTCGTAGAAGTACCTGTAGAAAATGGTATAGGTGAACTTCCATACACTAATACTCGGGTAGGTAAGAATGTAACAGTAACTGGTTACTTTGCTGATAACGTAACTAATGGTTATATTAGAAGTCCTGTTAACAGCACAACATTTGAAGTAGCTAAGTTTGGTCTTGATATTGCTATAGATTTGGCTGATCCACTTACTGCTCATGAAACTGCTACAGCTACTATTACAGTAATTATTCCTCCAATAGGTGATGAACCAGTCTTTGTACTTGTTGATAATGAAGAAGTAAACATTATTGTTAC